>JAZUEG010000559.1:0-3834 GCA_045640025.1 Bacteroidales bacterium | reverse complement strand
CTCGCCGTGTATGCGCACCATCTCGGTGTGCCCCTCCTCGTGGATGGCCTCTATGAGGAAGTCGCGCGCGGTGATATTCACTATGAGCGATGCGTCGTTGGCGTTGTCCACCCTCTGCCAGCCCCACTGGTCCATTACCACTGCCGAGCATATCTCCTCGTAGTCCACAAAAGGCTGAATGCCCCTCGACAGGCCAAGCTGCACATTATAAGTTCTCTCAGCCTCAGGCACATAGCACTTAGGCAGATGATACACAGGATATCTGATGTTGATACGGTCGGTACCCCACTGGGCCATGGCCAAGCAGCAAACCATAGCAAAGGCCAATGTCATAAAAAACTTTTTCATAGAATTTTCGGTTTTATATTAAACAAAAAATGTTGCCCCGTCTATCTGAGAATAAGCCAGGACAACATTGCTATATCATTATCATAGAGATTACATCATCATGTTGAGCATTCTGGCAAGGGTATGCTTTAGGTCCTTGCGCTCCACGATGTAATCGAGGAAACCATGCTCGAGCAGGAACTCCGAGCTCTGGAAACCCTCCGGGAGGTCCTTGCCGGTAAACTCGCGGATTACTCTCGGGCCGGCAAAACCTATCAATGCATTAGGCTCTGCCATATTGATGTCGCCGAGCATCGCAAATGAAGCCGAAACACCGCCAGTAGTAGGATTTGTCATAAAAGAGATGAAAGGAAGCCTTGCCTCGCTCAGCTGAGTGAGCTTGGCCGAAGTCTTGGCCATCTGCATCAGCGAGAATGCGGCCTCCATCATTCTGGCGCCGCCCGACCTCGAGATTATCACAAATGCGCATCTGTTGGCAATGCAGTAGTCCACGCTGCGGGCTATCTTCTCTCCCACTACCGAACCCATCGATCCGCCTATAAACTCGAAGTTCATGCTGTCCACCACCACCTTGCGGCCCTCGATATTGCCCACAGCGGCCGATATCGCGTCCTTCAGGTTGGTCTGCTTCTCCACGGCGGCCACTCGGTCGCAGTATTTCTTGCGGTCCACAAAATTCAGAGGGTCGCCGCTGTGCAGCGATGCAAAAAGCTCCTCGTACTGGCCGTCATCAAATAGTATGTTGAAATACTCGGCCGACGATATCCTCTCGTGATATCCGCACTTGGGACATACGCAGAGATTCTCCCTGTGGTCCTGGGTGTTGATTATCTCCTTGCACTCCGGGCACTTGTACCAGAGTCCGTCCTTTATTTCCTTTTTGTCTTTTGTCTCGGTGTTTATACCTTGTTGCGATCTGTTAAACCAGCCCATATTATTATGTTTGCGATTAGTTTAATGCCGGGGCCTTGGCAGAATTCCTTTCCGCACCATTGTCCCTGCCGTGCAAAATTAGTAAATATTTTTATAATATCACCCTATGGGGCGCATTTATTTTATTTTTTTGGCAGCTAATGGCAATATATATTACACGCCATCAGCTGCCCGGCCCTACCTTACGCGCAGCCTCTGCCCCAGCCTGAGAGTTGTGGTAGGCCTTATGTTGTTCAGCTGACAGAGCTTGCTTACCGTGGTGTGGTACCTGCGGGCCAGCGCGCCGAGGGTGTCGCCAGATTTTATCACGTGGGTGAGGCTCTCGGATGTGGCGGCAGATTCCTTGTCGGTCTGTCCGTAGTGGGAGTTGATGTTGAAATAATGCTTCTTGAGGGTGAAGAGGGTGTCGCGGAGCTCGCCCTTCTGGAAGTCGAAAATCCTCTCCGCATCAAAAGGCTTGCCCATGTACCTGGTCTCGAAATGGAGATGCGGGCCGGTGCTGCGGCCGGTATTGCCACCCAGGCCAATCTCCTCGCCGGCCTTCACGAGGTCGCCCTCCTTCACCAAGTGCTTGGATAGATGGGCGTAATATGTCTCCAGACCGTTGGGATGGCGCAATACTATGAGATTGCCGTATCCGCCGGCCTTGCCCACCTCGCGCACCACGCGCACCTTGCCGTCGAAAGCGGCCACAATGGGATCGCCCACATCGAGGCGGATATCAGTGCCCTTGTGCTCCCTGGTGCGGCGGAACTTGAATCCCGATGTCACATATCCCACCTTGGGGCAGGCCCATCCGTGGGTGCTGTCTATCAGCATAAGGTCCACCTCGGCCGGCATCTGCGCCAGCGTTACGTCCCTGTAGGCATGTATGGACTCGCTGTCCCAGTCGTCGGCAAAATCATCGTCGGAGATATTTGGGCGGTCGAGCTCCATATACTGCCATGTGTGGTCGCTGTAGAGAATTATCTTGGTATATTTGTCGTCGGTATCCACGGTGTCGATGGCCTGATTCTCGGCCTGCATCGATGTTGTATCAGCTACCTGAGCCACCATCGACAGAGGCAATGCGGCCACCGCGGCCATTGCGAGCAAAATCTTTTTCACTTTTTGGTAATTGACTTTTATGATTATGTATACAAAAAAAATGAATGAATAAAGGAGCCGGCCACAGGGGCGCTCCCTTATCCATTCATTAATTATTATTCAGCTGACAGATGCATCTGATTAGTCTCTGTTGAGTTTCTTCTTAACTTCCTTCTCCTCGAAAGCCTCCACGATATCGCCTTCCTGGATATCATTGTACTTGTCGATATTGAGACCGCACTCCATACCGGCGTTCACCTCCTTGACATCGTCCTTGAAGTGCTTGAGAGAGCCAAGCTCGCCTGTGTACACCACAATACCATTGCGGATGATGCGAACCTTGTTGGTACGGAGAATCTTGCCTTCTGTAACGAAACATCCGGCAATGGTGCCCACCTTGGATATGCGGAAGAGGCTCTTGATCTCGGCTGTACCGCAGAATTCCTCCTTGGTCTCGCTGCCGAGCATACCCTCCATGGCATCCTTGATATCGTCGATGGCGTCGTAGATGATGGAATATGTCTTGATGTCGATCTGGTCTTTCTCGGCGAGTTTCTTGGCCGAAGCCGAAGGACGCACCTGGAATCCGATGATAACGGCGTTGGAAGCCGATGCCAGGAGCACATCGCTCTCCGAGATCTGGCCCACGCCCTTGGATACCACCTTTACCTGGATCTCCTCGGTAGATAGGTTCTCGAGAGAATCCTGAAGGGCCTCTATAGAACCCTGAACATCACCCTTGATGATGATATTGAGCTCCTGGAACGATCCGATGGCAATACGGCGGCCAATCTCCTCGAGTGTGAGGTGTTTCTTGGTGCGCACACCCATCTCGCGCTCTATCTGCTGGCGCTGAAGAGCCTTCTCGCGTGCGGCGCGCTCGTCGGGCATTACCTTGAACTTGTCGCCGGCCACAGGTGCGCCGTCGAGACCGAGGATAAGGCATGGCTCACCAGGCTTTACCTCCTTGATCTTCTTGTCGCGCTCATTGAACATGGCCTTGATCTTGCCGGAATGCGAGCCGGCCCATATTACATCGCCCACCTTGAGTGTACCGCCCTCCACGAGCACGGTAGATGTGTATCCGCGGCCCTTGTCGAGGCTCGATTCGATTACAGTACCTACTGCAGGCTTGTTGAAGTTGGCCTTAAGGTCGAGCATCTCGGCCTCCAGGAGAATGCGCTCCAGGAGCTGGTCTACATGCAGACCCTTCTTGGCGGCGATATCCACAGAGCCGTACTTGCCGCCCCACTCCTCCACAAGGAGATTCCTCTCGGAGAGAGCGAGCTTTATCTTCTCGGGATCGGCACCCGGCTTATCAATCTTGTTGATGGCAAAGATGATAGGCACGCCGGCTGCCTGAGCGTGAGAGATGGCCTCCTCTGTCTGAGGCATTATGCTGTCGTCGGCGGCTATCACGATTACAGCGATATCTGTAATCTTGGCACCGCGGGCACGCATGGCTGT
>JAZUEG010000558.1:0-4126 GCA_045640025.1 Bacteroidales bacterium | reverse complement strand
CCCTCGCCCGTCACACGCCCCTCATACTCCGTACTCGACAAGACAAAAATCAAAACCACCTTCGGCCTCTCGATTCCCTACTGGACCGACTCGCTGAAGAAGTGCATCAACAATCTTAAGTGATTGAAATGTTGAAGTGTTGAAGTGCTTGAGCCTCTCAATATTTCACCACTTCACCACTTCAACATTTCACCACTTCAACATTTCACCACTTCAATCACTTAACAATGCGAAACATCGTAATCACCGGCGGAGCCGGATTCATCGGAAGTCACGTAGTAAGACTTTTCGTAAACAAATACCCAGACTACAAGATCATCAACCTCGATAAGCTCACCTACGCCGGCAACCTCGCCAACCTCAAGGACATCGAGGACAAGCCAAACTACAAGTTCGTTCGTATGGACATCTGCGATTTCGACGCGTTCTACAAACTGATGCAGGACGAGCAGATCGACGGCATCATCCACCTCGCCGCCGAGAGCCACGTAGATAGAAGCATCAAAGACCCATTCACATTCGCAAAGACAAATGTGATGGGAACACTTTCATTACTTCAGGCTGCAAAGCTCTATTGGGAATCGCTCCCCGAGAAATACGAGGGCAAGTGCTTCTACCATATCTCCACCGACGAGGTTTACGGCGCTCTCGAGATGACAAACCCTGAAGGCATCGAGCCTCCGTTCTCAACCACCGCCTCCAGCTCCGAGCATCACCTCGCTTACGGCAAGGACTTCTTCTACGAGACCACCAAATACAATCCCCACTCGCCATATTCAGCCTCCAAGGCATCGAGCGACCACTTTGTACGTGCATTCCACGATACCTACGGAATGCCGACCATCGTTACCAACTGCTCCAACAATTACGGCCCATATCAGTTCCCCGAGAAGCTGATACCGCTCTTCATCAACAATATCCGTCACAAGAAGGCGCTTCCGGTTTACGGCAAGGGCGAGAACGTCCGCGACTGGCTCTTCGTAGAGGACCACGCCCGCGCCATCGACCTCATCTTCCACAAGGGCACCATCGCCGAGACCTACAATATCGGCGGCTTCAACGAGTGGAAGAATATTGATATTATAAAGGTAGTTATTAGAACAGTAGACAGGCTTCTTGGCAGAGAAGCCGATGAGGACATGAACCTCATCACCTACGTAACCGACCGCCTCGGCCACGACGCCCGCTACGCCATCGACAGCACCAAGCTTCAGAAGGAGTTGGGCTGGGAGCCAAGCCTCCAGTTCGAGGAAGGCATCGAGAAGACTGTCCGCTGGTACCTCGACAATCAGGAATGGATGGACAACATCACCTCCGGCGACTACGAGAAATATTACGAGTCTATGTACAAAAACCGCTAATAATAGGAAAAGCGTCTGGAAGACGCTATCTTGACTAGCACAACAAAAAAAACGGCGTCCCATCGGGCGCCGTTTTTTTGTTTGTTATTTCCCAAAAACTTTCTATCTTTGCCGCGTAAAAAATTAAATACGGAAACTTATGGCAAAGCATCTCGTAATCATGGCCGGCGGCATTGGCAGCCGTTTCTGGCCAATGAGTACTCCTCAAAAACCTAAGCAGTTCATCGACATCACCGGCTGCGGACGCACTATGATCCAGCAGACCTTCGACCGTTTCGATGGAATCATAGATATCAACCACGTCTGGGTAGTTACCAGCGCCAATTTCAAGGATCTGGTCTCAGAGCAGCTGATGGGAATCAATCCTCAGCACATCCTTCTGGAGCCATGCATGAGAAACACGGCCCCGTGTGTGGCCTACGTAAGCTGGAAAATCCAGAAAGAAGACCCCGAGGCCCTCATCGTGGTGGCTCCAAGCGACCATCTGGTGCTCAATGTGCCGGAGTTCCAGAAAGCCATCTCGCGCGGTTTCGATTTCATAGCCGCAGGCTCGCGAATCCTCACCCTCGGTATGCGTCCTACACGTCCCGAGACCGGCTACGGCTACATAGAGCAGGGCGTATCAGCTGATGGCGCAATATTCAAGCTCGATGCCTTCCGCGAGAAGCCCGATCTCCCTACCGCCATTAGCTACCTGCAAAAAGGCACTTTCACCTGGAACAGCGGAATGTTCATGTGGAGTGCGCAGACCATTGTGGACGAGCTTCGTAATTATTCGCCACAGATTTCGGCAGTCATGGACCAGATTCTGCCATCCATGTTCACCGCTGATGAGCAGGCCAAGGTAAACGAGTTCTTCCCTACCTGCGAGAAAATCTCCATCGACTACGCCGTAATGGAGAAAACCAAGATAGCCTACGTGCAGCCCGCCGAGTTTGGCTGGAGCGACCTCGGTACATGGGGCTCGCTGCACACCCTCACCGCCCACGACGACAACAACAACGCCATCATCGGCGATCAGGTTACAGTAATCGAGAGCGAGGGCAATATGATAAAAGTTCCCAACGGCAAGAAGGTTGTGATCCAGGGCCTCAGTAACTGCATAGTTTCCGAGCACAACGGCGTTCTCCTTATCTGCCAGCTCAGTCAGGAGCAGCGCATCAAGGAGTGGCACGATTAGGTTTTGTATCAGCTGATAACACACTTTCTTTCATACACTTATACAAAATGGAAACACACAAAAGACAAGAAGATAAAAGCCCCTTCAACAGGGTTTGGGTGGGCTTCCTGTTGGCTCTTGCATTGCCATTCCTGGTGATGAGCCTCTACTGGTATGCCCTGCTCTCGCAGACTGCCTCGTTCGGCGTGCTGTTCACCAATGCGGCCATCTTCATGAAGGTGATAAGCATCTGCGCGTCGCCCGATATTCTGATGTTCATATTCTTCAACCGGAAAAACTGGACCGAGGGCTCCAAGGGTATTGTATTAGCTATACTGCTGATGCTTCTGGTTACCATATTCATAAAACTGTAGTCTTGTATATATGCGAAAGGTTCTGATACTCTTGATGCTGCTGGCCGTATTTCCGGGCTCCTATGCGCAGGTTAAGGAGACCGTGCTTAACGACAGCTTCCTCGACGCCTCCACAGGATGGCCCGAGGATGTGGTGCGCAATGAGTACAGGGCCGTTATCCGCGATGGCTATTACGAGCTCCAGTACGACAAGGCCACGGGATCCAAGTGTTTCGATATTCCGCTGCGGATGTATCTGCGCGAGAATTTCTTCATCGAGACCACGGGCGCCATTACCGGCGGCGACAAGCAGAGCGGTTTCGGCATAGTGTGGGGCCGTGGCAAAAACGGATATTTTGCCTTTGTGATTACAGCTGATGGCAGGTTTTTCGTAAGGAAGATGGATGCCCGCAAGGGTGGCGAATTCCTGATAGGCCCGGTGCCCAGCAAATTTGTGCGTCAGGCTCCCGAAACCAACAATATCAGGGTTCAGTATTCAGAGGAAGAGCTGATGTTCTTCATCAACGGGCATTACGTGGGCCATCTGCCCGTGGAGCCCAATTACGGCATCAGGGCGGGCCTGGTGCTCTATGGCAAGCAGCAGACCAAGATCAGCAACTTCGGCGCATACGGCACCAAGAGCTACGACAAGCTGCCCGGATACGAGGGCAATCTCATGGTATCGAGCTACGAGATAGAGGACGGCGGTGTGGAGGGCAACGGCGACTGCCGTGTGCAGCCCGGCGAGACTGTGGAGCTGGCTGTTAATATCAGGAACAACGGACGCGGGCGCTGCGACAGCCTCAATGCCAGGTTCTACACTCTCAGCAACTATGTTACCATACTCAATCAGCAGACGGTGCAGCGCATCAGCAATCTCGACAAGGGACGCACCCAGACCTTGATGCTCAGATTCAAGGTAGACAGCCACTGCTCGCTCGATAAGATCAACTTCCGCATCGATGTAACCAACGACCAGGGCCTCATGGCGCAGATAGTGCCGCTCACTGTGCCAATGTTCACCAAGATACGCCCCATCAACAAGGAGCGCGAAAACGACCATGTGCAGTTCACATTCAATTTCACCGAGCCCAACACATCCGACATCAACACATATTTCCCCTTGCTGATGATGGATACCCGCGATGTGGCCAGCGTGATAATAGGAGTGGAGCAGTATTCGGCCATGCCGGGCGTCAAGGCCCGCTACGCCACCAACGATGCCAAGATTTTCCGCTCATATATGCTCAATG
>JAZUEG010000557.1:0-4044 GCA_045640025.1 Bacteroidales bacterium | reverse complement strand
CCAGGAATGGCGTGGTGTCCTGTGCCATGCGTTCTACCTCCTGTGCAAAATACTGGAGATACGGCTCGTCGAATATGGCCCAGGTGCCGTCATACTGCGAGTGGTCGTCGTACTCATCCATGCCGTAATACTCGCGGAATCCTATCGAATTGGTGAACATCCTGAATCCCAGCGTGGTATTGGGCGCGCCGTGATAGAACGCGCATCTGTAGCCCTCGCGGCGGAGTATGTCGGGAAGTCCGTCGAGAGTGTTGTTGGCGTATACATAGTAGCAGTAAGGCTCTATGTATCTGGGAATTCCGGCAAAAACTCCGGGCATGGCGTCCACCGACCTCAGTCCGTTGGCCAGCGATGTCCTGAAGTGGTAGCTCACGCTTATCAGCGAATCGAGGAATGGGGTGAATCCCTTGTACTGTCCGCCGTCGAGGTCACGGTTGTAATATCCGGTGTATTCGGTGCTGAATCCCTCCAGAATAAGTACCACGATGTTTTTGCGGTTCATATTTTCCACGCTATCAGCTGCCATAACATGAACAGTGCTGAAGGCCTCCTCCAGCTCCTGGTGGTCGGAGTAGAATCCGGGATTCTGGAATCCTGACTTGTGGAGTGTGGTGAGTATGGTGAACGGCGTGTTCAGCACTATGGGCGCGTATTTCGATTCGGTGATGTACAGCTGTGCCGAATCCATGCGCAGCGGATGCATCTTGAGCGCCCATCCGCCCCTCAGACCTATGAAGGTGAAGAACGTGAGCCCTAAGAATACTATGGTGTGCAGCGGATAGTATATCACATTGTGCACGTATTCGCCGGGCTCCTTGCGGCGGCGTATGGGGTTGTAATACAGGTATATGAGAGCTGATACGCTTATTATTCCAAACAGCCATACGGCCCAGTACTGTGTGAGCGATGCCTTCAGGATCTGCCCGATATTGGTCTCGTGGCCAAATTCGGAGAAAAACGATGCCGTGGTTCGCCTGCCTCCGAATTCAAAGTATACTATGTCGGCGGCGTTTACGAGTATGCCGATGGAGTTTACTATTATAAACAGCCATTTCACCAGTCGCTGATAGCCCACCGAGTCGCGGAACTTGAATGGCAGGGTCTGCATCACCACAAACAGGATGTTGAGGTAGCAGAGGGCCGAGAGGTCGAACCTTAGTCCTCCCAGCAGCATCCGCGGCATCAGCTCTGTCTGCTGGGTTATTACATCCATGAAGTTGTAGCAGCAGAACACCAGGCGTGCCGCGGTGTACAGCATCATGGCTATGGCGAAGTTTACCGCCATTATCAAAGCCGGCTGGCGCAGTAGATTTTTCATTTAGTCGAAGTAGAAATATTCGTCGTCCTGCTCCATGCTCTTGCGTTCCAGAATGTTGGTGGCCAGTGTGTCGGCTGTCTGAACCACGGCGCAGAGGGGGCAGATATTGCGCGCTGTGTTCATGTTCTCCTTGATGTCGGCGCTGTGGAACGGGAGGTCCCATGCCGACATGTGCCAGCGGATGGCCATTATCTCGTAGTCGCTCATGGCCAGGCCGGCGCGCAGGCACACGATTACGGATTTTTCGCCGTGGCCCAGGGGGAAGTTTGTGTAGTCGAGTTTCCAGCCCTCGGTGGTGTATATTCTGCCGTTCTTGTCCTTGCGCTGCTTGGTGGTTTTCTTGTAGATATCGGCCTTGCACACGTCGTGCAGCAGTGCCGAAATTATCACGCTGTCCTTCTTGAGCATCGGCTCCATGTCGGGATTAAGCGCTATCATCTGCTCGCGTATGCCCAGGGCCACGCGGCAAACATTCAGGGAGTGCTCCACGAGACCGCCCTCGGTATTCAGGTGGAATCTGGAAGAGGCCGGCGCCACAAAGAAGCCGAGGTCCTCAAGCTCCTCCAGGAGGTCTTCCACGCCGTCGCGCTCGGTGGATCTCAGGAGGTTGATAAATTCTTTTTTCAGGTCTTTGTCTATCATTTTTGGATCTTGTTTCCCCCAGTAAAATATGGACTGTGTCCATATTTTATACTGGGGGTTATTGATACTTTGTCCCCTTCGGGGACGTTGATTCTTAATTCTTGATTACTTTTCCGCTCATATCCGCTATTCCGGCCTCTATCAGGTCGTCTATCGTTATCGATGGCAGATTGGCGGATTGAGCCATGCGCCGTGCCGCCGTGCGTCCTATTGCGAATGCGTCCTTGGCCGAGCTGAACTGGTGGTTGCCTTCCACCACGGGGATTACGGTCTGGGCTATGGTTTTCTTCCCGTTTACGGCTATCACATACCCGTATCCGTTTTCCATTTTCTGGGTCTCCATGTGTATTTTCATGTTGCCCATTCCCGTGGTGTCAAACGTCAGGAATTCGCTGTCGTCGTGTCTGCCGTTACCTCCTGTCTGGCAGGAGCTTAGGGTTATGGCAGCTAATAGCGTGTATATTATTGGCTTACGCATATTTTTAGCATTTTAGCTGATACAAAATAAAATTAGAAAATCCTGCTGAGGAAGTAGCATCGTCTGGTGGTCCACTGCGATAGCGGGATTACGAATCCGAAGTTTCCGAATACCGTAATCTTGGGGCTCGATTCAAAGGGCTTTATCAGCTGGCCGTCGCCCACCATCATCTCGTAGTCGGGGTTCAGGAATCCCTTGGGCTGGATTCCTATTTTCACGTTTATGATGTTGTAGTTGAAACCCAGGATTATCGGGATGTTTATCTTGTTGATGCCGTCCTTGTAGGCGTCGGTGCGGTGTGTGCCTTCCATTCCGTCGGCCTTCTGCGCCGTGGTGAGCTTCAGGTTGAAATCCACCTGTGTGCCCATGAAGAAGTAGCCCTGCTGGTTGTAGATCTCCGATCCAAGTTTTATGTATACCGGCACTCCCAGCGACATTACTCTCTGGGTTTCGGTGAGTGTTATTTTCTTGCTGTCGCTCTGGTATTTGGCGGTGTTGCCCCATGAGTGTACTACTGCTCCAGTCACGAAACCCATCTTGTCGTTCTGGAGGTCGTGGTGGAACTGAAGTCCGATATTGAATCCGGGCGTGTAGTACTGGCCCTTTACGGGATTCAGGTGAACCTTGCCTTCCGAATCCTTGTAATAGAAATTCATGCATGGGTCGGGCTGAAAGTTCAGACAGTGGGTGGAGCCTATCTCGAGTGCGAAATAGTTGAACTCGAAGTGGTGCCCCTTTTGCGCTGTTGCTATCATCGGCATCAGTAATGCCAGTATTGCTATTAATGTGTTTTTCATTGCTGTTAGGTTTTAGGGGCGGTATACCCAGTTAGTGTTTACGTATTTGTCGTCGCCGGTTACACGGCCTCCGCCTACATAGGCGCGGTCGCCGGCGTTTATTACGAATGCGCGGGATATCTCCTTGTTGGTCTCGGCGGGGTCGCCGTTCTTGTATGGCGCGCATTTGGTGATGCGGTTGCTGCTGAGTTCGTATTTCACGAAATCCGAATAGCAGTTGCCGTCGCAGTCCTCGCCCGATCCCCAGTAGAATGTGTTGCCTATGGCGAAGGCCACTCCGTATCCGCGGCCCTTGAAATCGGCAGGGAACGGATACTTGTCGCTCAGGCGGGTCCACTTGAATGCGTAGGCCTCTACCGAACCGCCCTCGGGAGCCGAGAATGTGCATCTGTAGAGGTCGCAGAAATTCTTGCCTTTGGCTCCAATACCGCCGGCCAGATATACATTGTCCTCTATCTCCACGGCCGACATTCCCGATCTGGTGTCGTAAGGGAAACGCTCTGTCATCTGCTTGAAGTATCCGCGGCTTGGTGTGGCGTTGCCCTTCTCGTCGCTGTCCATCACAAAGGTGTAGAAGTCATTCGGGTAGAGTTTCTCGCCGTAGAGCTCGCATTCGCCCAGGCCCACAAAACCGTAGCCGTATATTCCGAAAGCCACGGCTCCGGTGCGCACCTGTCCGGCGAAGACATTCAGGTTGGCGTCCATTGCCATTCCGTCGAAGAAATACGATACCTGTTCCCACTTGTTGGTGGCCATGTTGTAGCAGAAAAACTGCTGTGTGTAGTCCTCAAAAGTGTATTGGTCGGCCC
>JAZUEG010000556.1:0-19939 GCA_045640025.1 Bacteroidales bacterium | reverse complement strand
GGTGGTAACGGTGCTTGTACCGAGCACGGCGCCCACGGCTGTACCGATGGAATCAGCCATAAAAGCCTGTTTCAGGCGTGGGATATTGCCCTTGCTGTCGGCCATTCCAGCGCGGGTGCTTACTCCGATGAGGGTGCCGATGGTATCGAACATATCGATGAAGAGGAATGTGAGCACGCAGACCAGCATATCGATGGTGAAGACGTTCTCCAACTCGAACTGACAGAACACAGGCGAGAGGCTTGGAGGCGTATCAACCACAGCGGTGAAGTTGGTGATTCCCAATGGAATACCTATCAATGTGGTGGCCACGATGCCGATGAGCAATGCGCCCGTCACCTTGCGGACAAGCAGCACGGCTGTCAGCAATATTCCAAAGCAGGCCAGCAGTACGGCAGGCTCGTGGAGGTTGCCGAGGGTTACGAAAGTGCTTGCGCTCTCTGATACTATGCCAGCGTTCTTGAGTCCAATAAATGCGATGAAGAGTCCGATACCAGGCGAGATTGCACGGCGGAGAGCGAGAGGCATCCATTCAACAATTTTCTCTCGCAATCCTGTAAGTGTCAGGAGGATAAATATCAGACCTTCAACCAATACTGCGGTGAGCGCAAACTGCCACGAATAGCCCATTGTCTGAACTATCGTGTAGGCGAAGAATGCGTTGAGACCCATTCCAGGGGCGAGGGCGAATGGCAGTTTTGCGTATATCGCCATCACAAGGGTGGCCACAACGGCTGAAATCACCGTGGCCGTAAATACCGCTCCCTGATCCATTCCAGCGTCGGCGAGGATGGATGGGTTTACGGCCAGAATGTAGGCCATCGTAAGGAACGTTGTGATACCGCCCATCACCTCTTTCTTGATGGTCATACGGTCGGCATCAAATCCAAAAAGTTTCAGAAATTTGTTCATTTTTCTTAAAAATTATATATCCAGAGCGGCGTGGTAGCCCTCGTAGATTGCTTTTGTGATATTGGCGGGGCGGATGCAGTCGCCTATCTCGCGGACAAACTTGGCCGAACGGCGAAGTGCCTCCACGTCAGAGCGGTTGCTTCGCTGACCTAAAGCGCAGATTACAGTCTTGCCGGGCACGAGAACCTCCTTGCCGTCCTTGTCGGCGCAGAGAACGCCATCGGCGGTAATCTTCAAGCCCTTGTATTCTGTGTGGGCCTCGCTGAACTCTGCCACCTTCTTCATAAGGATTGGACGGTTTCTGATATTGCAGTCGGGAGCCAAAGTGTCGCGCATCTCAACGAGGTGAACTTTCTTGCCCTCCTGTCCGAGGTGAACGGCGCACTCGCAACCTGCAAGACCGCCTCCGAGAACAACCACAGAGTCAGCTACCTTATCTTTCTCAAGATAGTAATTGTTTACTACTACCACATTCTCGCCGTCGATGCCAGGGATAGGCGGAACGAGTGGCGACGAGCCAACTGCAAGAATCAACGCGTCAACGCCTTCCTTCTCCACGTATTCGGGAGTCACGTTGGTGTTCAGGCGGATTTCCACGCCTTCGTCAATGGCCTGTCGCTCAAGCACTACGCCGAGCTGATACATTTCGTACTTGAATGGTATGGCCTGCTCTGATTTCAGGATACCGCCCACCTTGTCGGTCTTCTCGCAGAGTATCACCTGATGCCCACGCTGAGCGGCGGTGATAGCGGCCTTCAATCCAGCCACGCCTGCGCCCACCACCATCACTTTCTTTTTCCTGACGGCGGGCATCACCTCCATTCCCTCTATCTCGCGGCCAATCAATGGATTGACTGCGCATCGGCGGGTGAATGTAACGGGGCGCTCGGCCATACAGGTGTAGCACCTCAGACAGCGGACAATCCTGTCATCATCGCCCGACATTACCTTCTGAGGCGTGAACGGATCGGCGAGCAACTGACGGCCCATATATACAACGTCGGCCTTGCCCTCGGCTATTATCTGCTCCATCTGCTCGGGGTCGCTGAGGCCTCCGAGAGTGGCAACGGGCTTGCTCACGTGTTTCTTGATTTCGGCGGCCAGCCATACGTTCACTCCGTGGGGATCGAACATCGGAGGCGTGGTGTTGAAGAATCCAAACTGATAACTTCCAGCCGAAACGTGAATCATATCCACCAATGGCTCAGCGGCTTTGGCAATCTCGATACCGTCCTCTATGCCGTAGCCACCGTCGAAGAGTTCGCTTCCGCTGATACGCACCTCGATGGGGAATCCCTCTCCCACTGCTTGGCGCACGGCTGTAAGAACCTCCACCATAAGTCTCATACGGTTTTCGAGACTTCCGCCGTACTCGTCGGTGCGGTGGTTGAGGTATGGGCTCAGGAACTGATGCAGAAGCCAGCCGTGACCCGCGTGAACCATTATCATCTCGTATCCTGCACGCTTGCAGAGAGTTGCGGCATCAGCATACGCCTTCACGATATCAGCCAACTGCTCCTTGCTGAGGGCTTTTACGGGGCGGCCGTCGGGACGTGTGCCGTCGCTTGGTCCCCACTGACAGAGAGAGGCCTTCTTGTTCTTGTCCGACATATATGTGCCGGCGTATTGTCCTGAGTGCGAGAGTTCTATGCTTGGCACGCTGCCGTGACGGCGGATGCTGTCGGCCACAAAGGTATGCGCGGCAAGGCAGCCCACGGTCTCAAGATTCAGGTGGAGCATGTGGCTACCGTCGGTCTCGGGATGAACCACGAGCTCGCTCACCGTAACTGCGGCGGCGCCTCCCTTGGCCCTTAGTTCATAGAATCCCTGGGTACGCGGACCGGGAACACATTCCGGTGTGATATCTGTGGCACCCATAGGTGCAGAAAACATTCTGTTTCTGAATGTTACACGTCCCAATGTGATGGGGCTGTTTAGGTGTGGATATTTGTCTTTCATTTATTTATGTTCTTTAATTTTGACTGCTAATTTAAGATATAAAATCGAAAAAGAGAAAGAAAAAATCGTTTTATAGAAAAAATTTGTAATTTTGCATCCGTAAAAACAACTATAAGCTAAGATAAACTAAAAAAATGAAACAACTTATTTTATTTATTATTTTTTTGCAGCTAATGGCAATATATTCGCCATCAGCTGCAAAAACCGACAACGACTCCCTGAAATATCCGGGTACACGCTTGCTGGAATGCACCCACGTGGGAGTGCCACTCGTAATAGGCGGCATGATAGAGATAGAGCAAAACAAGAAATTCCGACAACTCCGCAACAGCTACATTCCCAAATTCCACAGCGAGATCGACAACTACACGCAATACCTGCCGGCCGGAGTTATGTTCAGCCTGAAGGCGTGCGGAGTGCAGAGCCGCAGCGGATGGGGAGAGATGCTTACCGCAGACGCATTCTCTATAGCGCTTATGGCCATATCAGTAAACAGCGTGAAAAATTCCGCCAAACTGCTGCGACCCGACGGCAGCTCTCACAACAGTTTCCCGTCGGGACACAGCGCTACGGCATTCATGACCGCCACAATGCTCCACAAGGAATACGGACATCTGGGGCCATGGGTTGGATTGCTGGCATACACCAACGCCACTGCCACAGGACTGATGCGAATGGCCAACAACCGACACTGGATGAGCGACATAATGGCAGGTGCGGGCTTCGGAATAATGGCCACGGAATTCGGCTACTGGTTTAGCGACATGATTTTCAAGAGAGACAAGACGAGATCGGATCTCGTGGACCTATGGCACAATTACGAGCCCAGCAAGCCCTCATTCATAGGATTCTATGCAGGATTCCAGTTTCCGCTGTTTAATTACCAGCCGTCATTGGAGCTCGAATTCGACACCTCGACAGGCAGCGTGGCCGGACTGGAGGGCGCCTGGTACTGGAATCATCACTGGGGAATAGGCGGAAGGATAGGCGGATCTAATGTATATTACAGATACGGCAACGACGACGCCATAAATGGTACATTAGAATTATCGTCGGTGCAGACAGGAATATACTACCACCACAGCATTTACAAGTATTGGTATTTCAGCCCCAAGGTATTAGCTGGCTCCATCCACTACCGGAAAAAGCAAAACCTCGATTTCAAATGTCCATCGAGGATAGCTCCATGTCTCACCACTGGAATCTCCACAGGAATAATGGCAAGCCCGAATCTCGACGTGAATTTCTTCGCGGATTGGAATATACTCTCACCTCACAGCAAGAAGGTAAACGAGGCAATCCACTCAATCACCATGGGCGCAAGATTCGCATACAGATTCAATCTGTAAAAATAAAAAAGAGGACTTCCTAAGAAGTCCTCTTTTTTATTTATTGTAATCAGCCAATCCAACGATGAATCTCTCCATCATCTGACGGGTCTCGTTGCTTGAGCAGGTGAAATTATTGATTAAGATGGAGAAGGCCAACTCCCTGCCGGAGCGGGACTTCACGTAGCCGGAATAAGATTTCACGCGGCGGATTGTTCCCGACTTTCCACGGGCGTTTTTCTCGGCGCGGGTGTTCAGACACATTCCGCCCATGGTGCCGAGTCCGCCACACATTGTGAGGCTGTTGTTGAAGGCCTCGTAATACTGACTCTTGGTGCGCATATATTGCAGCAGATAGCAGAGCTGACGCGGTGTGCAAATATTATAATGCGACAGACCGCAGCCGTCGTTGATGCTGAGGCCCTTGATATCCATACCCTTGTTTTTCCAGAAAGCCATCAATGCCCACGATGCCGAGGTAACGTCGGTGGTATTGGCCTGCTTGATACCCACAAGCGAGAGGCAGTGCTCGGCAAAAAGGTTGATGCTGTGGAGGTTGGTCTTGGTGATAATCTCTGACAGCTTGGGCGAGGTAAGTGTAAGCAGCGTATCCTTTTTTAGTTCGTTCAGGGAGCTGAAACGGGTATAATCCGCGGCGCTGAACGCCTTGCCGAATACCGTAACGCCCCTTGCATTGAGGCTGTCCCTCAACTGAGTGGCCACAAATAGCGGAGGGTCAGGCATTATGCTGCGCACCGTAACATCATTCTGATTCATCGGCATAGGTCCCTGAACATATTTGCTGAGCTGATACTGCTTGCCGAAAGTATTGGTATTCTCACGCTTCACGTTGGATGCGATGCCCTGCGATATCACCTGAAGCTCCTCAATCTCGGGATCGCAGCCCATATATACGGCCTCGGTGCCTTCCTTTCCGGTCTTGAAATGCAGTGTAACGAGATTGTCGTGAACTGTGAGACCATTTGGGACAGCGCCGAAATAGTTTCCCATATCTTCCCAGCTCCAGGTAGGCGGAGTCATCTCCTTGGCATAGCAGGTGCCGTCGCCGATAATGCTGCCGGAGATATTGCGGATTCCGGCCTTCTGGATGGCCTCTATGAAACGCTCGTTGTAATTGTAGTTGACGTGGTCGGTGAAGAAACGCGAGCCGAGCGTAGGATCGCCCGTGCCGTGGATTATGATATTGCCGTTTAGGGTGCCGTCCACAATATCGCCGGTATAGAGGAGGTCGGTACTGTAAGTGTAGTCGGGCCCGTAAAGCTCCAACGCGGCGGCCGTGCTGAAAAGCTTGGTATTGGATGCCGGCACCATCGACATATCCTGATTGTAGCCGATTATCTCCTCACCGGTCTTTGTATCGATGGCGAGGAATGCCACCTGACCATTTGCGAAGGCATCGTAGCGCTTTATCTCGTTGCAGACACGTGTAAGGCCGTCGGGCGCCTGTGCCTGGGCCGGTATGGATGCTGAAATCATAATTGCAGCTAATAGCAAGTATTTGGTACTCATACAGATTACTTGGATTGAGAGTCCTTATTCTTGAACATACGGAGAAGCAAAACAGTATCTACCGTGGCATATATTACATACATAACAAGCACCACCACCACAAAGGTAAACCTCTTCTGATGATCGATATTGAGATAAGAGACCAGCAGGAATATAAGATCGGCAAAGAGCTTTATGGCATTGGTAAGCATGAAAGCATTGCTGAACTTGATGAAAGTAGTGACAGACGGCCTCTCCATAATCTTGATACTCACGATGCTGAGGGCCGAAAACAAAATCGGAGTCAACACAGCCGGCAGAGAGCAGCGGTCGGGCATCATCAGCATAAAAACGGCCACGAGCGCTATGGTAAGCGCGCAGCCCAGTATTACATAATATTTGATATACTTAGTGCTCATTGTTCATTATGTCCTTGATGAAAAGATACAAAGCCAGGAAAACAGAAAGAATGGTGAGCACCACAGTCCATATCCTGAACGAAGTCCCGAAATACTGGTCAAGATACCTGCCGCCCAGCGCGCCTAAAACAATAATGGCCGCCATTTGAAAAGCGGCCGAAGTGTATTTTGCGACCATTCTCCAACGGTCATTTTCCTTCTTGTCCTTATTGTCCATTACTTCTTTTCCGGATTAGGCTGAGATGTCGACTTGCTGTCCATATCGCAAGTACCTGTAAAGATGGCACCCTCATCCACCTTCATCTTGGCAGTGATGATCTGACCATGCACATTGGCGGTGTCGGTGAGCTCCAGAAGGCTCTCCACCTTGAGCTTGCCATCCATCTTGCCGGAGATGCGTGCGCTGTTGCATACCACATCGCCCTCTATTATGCCGGTGCCATCCAATACAAGACGGCCCGAGAGCTTAATATTACCCTTGATAGTACCTTCGATCCTGAAATTTCCGTTGGCTACAATATCGCCCACGATTTCTACTCCCGACGCAATAGAACTCAGTCTACTATCGTCTACTACAGTTTTACCCATAATTTCAAAATAAATTAATGATTAATTAACGGGGTGCAAGTTACTAACTTTTGGAATTTCAGCCAAATTTTTTCTATTAAATTAACAAAATAGAGAAAATAGAACGGCAAAAATTGCCGTTTATGAATAATAATTAGTATAATTGCACATTATTAACTCCAATAAAAGAAGACCAATATGGAAGATAACAAAACACATCACGAGACTCCGGAGGCAACCACCGGAAACGACGAGGACCTCACCTCTGCCGTAAACACCGTACAGGACGAGGAGAAATACATAGAAGACACCGAGCAAATAAAGAAGGACTTGACCAACGCCGCCACGATGCTGTCGTACATTGTGGACCAGGGCCTGGACATAGACCCCAAGCACATAGAATCGATAGTAGAAAGCAAGGACCTCTACATGCGCAAGAAGTGGAACAAGAACGCCGAGATCTCGTTCTACATCACATACAGGGAGCTCACCAAGATAATAAAGCCCGTAACGGTGGACTCGCTCACATCGTCGCGCCCTCCCATCGACAAGGTGGGCCGGATAGGCCGTTTCTTCGGCCGCAAGTACAAGTACTCTTTCGCCAAGAAATCCACATCATGGTACATGGCATCCACAATACTCTGCATGATACTGCTGCTGGGCATACAGATATATTTCTACCTGGGATCCACCCGCCTGGACAGCATCAAGGAGTGCCAGGAGGAGAGCCAGAAAATCTGGAACCGCATGACCGAACTCAACGTGATACTGGAGAGCAATCCCGACAACACACAGTACGCGGCCGAGTTTGAGGACTGCACCAGCCGACTTGTGGAATCGGATACCAAGATATCAGCTAATATCGACCTGCTGGAGCCCTGGGTGCAGAACCTGAGGCGCGTATCGTTCAACACCACAGTGGAGACCGACACCATAGCCAAGCAGGACATAAAATACAGCAAGGCCCGCACCGCCATTCTCCAGGAGGCCAACAGCTACAGGCTGATACTCGGAATATACGTGCTGCCGCTGCTCTACGGCATCATAGGCGGATTCACATTCGTGCTCAGGGAGCTTACATCGGAGATCAAGAGCCTCACATTCTCCACCGGCAGCAACATCAAGTACATACTCAGGATACTGCTGGGCGCCATAGCCGGCCTGGCCATCGGCCTGTTCTGGGGCGACCTCCAGAACGCGCAGAAATTCGGAATTACGTCGCTGTCGCCCATGCTGCTGGCTTTCCTTGGCGGATACTGCGTGGAATACCTGCTGCAGTTCCTGGAGAGAATATCGTCGTCGTTTTTCAACAAGAACGCCGAATACTACGCCAAGAAGCCCGTGGACTACAAAACATCAGCTGATAAAACCAAGCAGGAGCCAGCTGATAAAAACGCCATCAGCTGATATAATAAAAACACGCCATCAGCTGGAATAGGAAAAAAACACGACATCAGCTGGCCTGATACATACAGAACGCACTGAAGATGTAATAAAAAGCATTTCAGTGCGTTTTTTATGATACATATACATTAATAAACAGCAAATGAACAGGAAGGAGATCATAAGGACAGTACTATATATATTGACCGCCATAGCCAGCATTGTGGCCTGGGTATACAGCCATCATCTGAGCGGGCAGCTGAAGGCGCAGGAGGAGAAGAACATTTCGCTCTGGGCCGAGGCCATAAGGGAGATAGAGAATGTGGACATAGACGGCGAGATAAGCCAGATAGTATACAAGATCATTCAGGAAAACAACACCATACCGGCCATTCTGCAATCTGACCAGGGCGAGCTGATGCACATAAATCTGGATATCGACACGTGCAACGGAATCTCCGAAAACGAGTTTCTGGAGGCCGAGATGGAGAGGATGCGCAAGGTGCACGAGCCTATCTGCATCGACAACAGCTACATGCTGTATTACAAGGAGAGCAGCATCCTCAAGCAGCTGGAGACTTTCCCTTTTATCCAGCTGATAGTGACTATGGTGATAATAGTGCTCACCATAGTTACGATACGCGCATCCAACAAGGCCGACCAGAACAAGATAATGGTGGGCATGAGCAAGGAGACGGCGCATCAGCTGGGCACGCCTATAACATCGCTGCTGGCCTGGATAGAGCTGCTGAAGATAGACAACTACAATCCCGAGCTTACGGCCGAGGTGGAGAAGGATGTGAACCGCCTGGTGCAGGTAACCAACCGTTTCTCGAGGATAGGCAACGATCCCGAGTTCACTACCGAGAATATTGTGCCGATACTCACCAACTCCATCAACTATCTGCACGCGAGGACTTCGAGCAATGTGAAATACCACTACACTCTGCCCGAGAGCGGTGAGGTGGTGATTCCGGTGAGCGTGGCGCTCTTCGAGTGGGTGATAGAGAATATCTGCAAAAACGCGATAGATTCGATGCAGGGCAAGGGCAGCATAGACATCTCGCTGAGCGAGGACGACCGCAGCGCCATCATCGACATAAGCGATACGGGCAAGGGCATCCAGAAGAGGAATTTCAAGACGGTGTTTAAGCCCGGCTACACCACCAAGAAGCACGGCTGGGGCCTCGGACTATCGCTGGCGCAGCGCATTGTATGCGATTACCACAATGGAAAACTGTTCGTAAAGTCAAGCGAAATTGGCGTGGGAACTACATTCAGAATAATTTTGCCGAAAAAAAGCAAAAAAACTTCAAATCATTGAAACCTTTTCAAAAATTTTTCGTATAACTGAGTAGTTTTCATAAGTTACATTATAAATAATGATTCTACATCTCGACTGCGAAGTCCAGATTAATGTGTTTAAATTAATGACAGAACTCTTTTCATAATAAGATTTAGGTTAAATTAGTAAGCAGCAAAGAGGAGAATCCTGAAAATCGGATTCTCCTTTTTTTTTGTGTTTGTGGGAATAGAACAAATTTATTACCTTTGCATCACAAGTTTCAATATCACGAACAGAAAAGACAAAGGACAATGATAAGACTATCAATAGACAACTTTAAATCAGTAAAAAGCATCCGGGATTTCGAATTGCGTCCTCTCACCATGCTTGCAGGCATCAACAGCAGCGGCAAAACGTCGTTGATACAGGCATTGCTTCTCATAAAGCAGACAATAGAGAGCAACTCGAAGGATGTGCTGTATCTTGATGGTCCTTTTGTGGTTGCAGAAAATCTTATTGACCTGATATATCAAAAGAAGAAAAGCAACACCTTGTCATTCGCCTTTGAATTCAGCAGAGATGAACTTGCGGAAAACTACTCACATTATCTGCCGGAAGGTAGAGAGCTTGAAACATTGAAAGTGAGCATCAGTTTCTATATAAACGGAAAGATAAACATCGAGACATTCAGAATAGACCTGAACTGTGGCGACAATGCCTCCTACTATATCGAAATAAAGAAGTACAAGACTCTTGACAGATACAGCATTTCGTATTCCAACGATAAACTGTTGGATTCCAGAAAGATAAAGACGTCTGACAAATTCGGAATTGATTTCGACAATTTCTTCCCCAATATAATTAAGGGCAACGAATTATTCTATCTTGACATCGCCAAGACATTGAAACAAGATATGACTAACGCCCTGTCGAAAATATACTATATAGGTCCTCAAAGAGAAAAGCCGGTATTGGCCATCAGGTACGACAAACTATCAAGCGCCAACAGATGGGTAGGCATCGACGGCCATTACACACGTTTTGTCTTCGACAACAAACGAGACGAATCTATCGAGGGTTACAACAAAACACTAACGGAGCTTTGCGACCATTGGCTCTGCAAGGAAATGAACTTGGCTAAAAAAGTAAGTTTCACCAAGGACCGCAGCCAATTATACAGGATAATAATAACCAACAACGACAATCTTGAAGTGGATCTGCGTCAAATGGGTTTTGGTCTCAGCCAGATACTCCCAATTATCGTTCAGGGATTCCTGACTCCCATAGGCGGCACATTGATTGTGGAGGATCCCGACGTGCACATGCACCCGAAAGTACAGGGCGACTTGGTTGACTTCTTCATAGACCTTACCAAGCACGGCAGAAACGTGCTGATAGAAACCCACAGCGACCACATTGTTACCCGACTCCGCCGCAGAATAGCCGAGAAGGAAATCTCGAACGAAGAATACAATGTATCGTTCGTAGAAAACAATGAGGACACAAGCGTTTACGGCAAGGTGTATTAGTGATTTTGACAAATTGATGAAAAAGGAGATAATTATCCTAAAAAAAACTAAAAACTATATACAAGTTAACCCGAAAGTATATATCTTTGAAAAAAAAATATAAACAATGAAACTAACTAACATTTGTTTTTCACAATATAAAAGATTTTCTTCTCAAGAAACTCTTGAAATAAAGCCAGTTACTATTCTTGTAGGAAAGAATAGTAGTGGCAAAAGTTCAATTACTAAACTTATACCAATACTCGGCAAGGCTATATCAGGAGAAGACCTTATCACTTCTTTAGTTTATGGCGTTGATTCAAATATTGATTTGGGTGGTTCGTATAAAAATCTGGCTCACAATGGATATCTTGTGGAATTATCTTTTGGTGTTTCATTCTCGGACGGCCTGTCCATTGAAGTAACTTTAATGGACGACAAAAATGCATATATGTTAATCAATGAATATTCCGTTAAGTATTTTGATAAAACATATGAATTAAGGTGGCAACGAAACAGCAATAATTATATATGCATTCAAAATGGGAAAGAATATTCAAAGGACGATTTGGTTGGATTTGTACATAAAACTTTGTTCAAAGAATATGGCATTCCTGTTCCAAATGCTATAAGCGTTGATTATATCGGACCTTTCAGAATTACACCCCAGACCTACTTCAAGTTTACAAATACCAAAATTGAAAAAGTTGGCACTGACGGAAACCTCGCATATTCTATGCTATACAAAGATTCTGTGTTAGTGGGAAAAGTTTCTAAATGGTTTGAGGACAATTTCAATGGTTGCAAGTTGCAATTAAAAAGAGATCCCAACGACAGAACTATTTTTCAGGTTGAATTGCAAAAGCCAGACAATGATAATTTCTGGGTAAATATAAAAGACGAAGGTCAGGGAATGTCCCAGGTTTTGCCTATCATAACCCGCTGTCTGAATCCGATTAAAGATTCTGTAATAGTAATGGAAGAACCGGAGCTTCATCTCCATCCTGCGGCTCACGAGAGCGTCGCAGCATTACTGGCACAAACAGCAAAAATCAATGGACATAGATATGTCGTTGAGACTCACTCCGAGAATGTTATTCTTGGAATACGCGAGGCCATAGTGGATCCCAACATAGATTTCGGGCCTGATGACGCTGTGATCTATTTCATTGACGAAGATGAAGAAGGGGCATACTTAGACAAAATTACAATTGACTCAGAGGGTGTACTTTCGGGCTGGCCAGAAGGGGTTTTCAACGAGTCTTACGAAATACTTAATAGAATAATCGAAAAAGCACATAAGCAATGATATTCAAATTTGACGATAGTTTGAAAAGCACAAACAAAGATTTATTGGATAGCATAGCGTCCTTGCTTACCAGTATATCCAAAAGTTCTCATAATATTGAATGCGAACCACTTTTATGGGAATGGATAGAAAAAAACATCATTAACAACTCCTTTTATTTGTCAGGCCATAATAAAGAACTAATCCTTAAAAACAAGCAATTGAGGAATATAACACAATGTAAGAAAAAATACCTCTCGGTAGTGCCCATTGGCAATACCGCAGAAATGATCACCCCTTCCGAAGCATTAAAATTTGTCATCAACAGGCCCTCGGAAGTCGTAGTGGAAAATTCAGAAAACGATTGGGCTGTTATAAAGAAATGGCTGGACCTTATGAAAAACGATCGCACTAATAAAGAAATAAACTCGTTGGTTTGCGCAAGCAAAGACAAAGAAGAAATAATCGCTTACCAAGGTGGTGGCGGTGGAGAATTTGTAAAGGTAATCAAACAACGAGCTAAACTATTTCAGAGAGTTGTCAAATACAAAGTTTCATATTTGCTTGATAGCGATAGAAATAGCACTAGTAGCCAATACAAGAAGGGAACGCAAAATATTATAGCCGAAGCTGCTAAATATTACATCAATGGCTATATATTAAACAGGCGCGAAATGGAAAACTATTTTCCGCCCTACATATACAATCAACTGGGTTTTCTGAACAATCCAGATAGTTACTCCGAAGAACAATGGAAATATGTTGACGTGGAAAAAGAAACGGCAAACAAATACCAAAAAAAATATTTGCCAGATCTTGCAAAATATCTAACGCCATCATCAATAAAACCATATAAGGACGAACTTCAAGAAATTATCTTTATATTTGCTAAACTTGTTTAATTATGAACATAAAAGCAGAACGTGAATTCCTCCCCATATTCCTGGATAAAGTAAGAAATGGAGAATTTTTGATTCCTGAATTTCAAAGGGAATTTGTCTGGGACGATAACCAAGTAGAGGCTCTCTTTGATAGTATATTGAAGGGATTCCCTATCGGCTCTATCACCTTATGGGCCCCAAGGGACAAGTCTATTTTTTACGAGCCAATCAATGACATCGAAGGAGTGATAATATCTGACAACAATTCAGATAACAGCAAGAGTTATGTTCTTGATGGTCGTCAACGAATAACTTCTTTGATTTGCTCCCTTTGCGATAATGGCAATTTAGCCAACAAAGTTTTTATAAATCTGGAAGACGATGATATATTTGTGAGAAGGAATATTTCATCAAAGCAATCATTTGCAGATTTATCATTATATCAAGTATTCGATCCTTACAACCTTGTAGAATATCTTGGTGAATTAAAAGCCTCAAACCTTTCTGAAGAGAAAAAGAAGCAATACGCAGACAAGGCCAAAAGCATAAACAAGATTCTTTCTTGTTACGAGATAGGATATATGGTGATGAATGGAGGTGACTTGAATGACGCGGAAGAAATATTCAAACGCCTTAATTCCAATGCCACACCTGTAGGGGTGGAATATCTGATACAAGCTTCCTTGTACAAGAGTTCCAATAGATTTAAGTTCAATGAAAAAATCTTGGATATTTGTACCCAAATCGATGATTACGGCTTTGGAAAAATCAGCAAAGATATTGTAATAAAATGTATATACAACCACACAAAGCATACATTTGTTGACGGAAGAATGCAACATATTATTGAATTAGGAGAAAAAGGCTCTCTTGAAAATATAATTAATCTTGTTGCTGAAGAGATAAGTACAACTGCTAATTTTCTATATTCTATTTGTGGAGTAGTGGATTATAAGTTATTACCATACACATACCAGTTTGTTATGTTGGCTGATTTCTTCAGAACCAACAGGGTTCCCAACCAAGAACAACTGAAGGATTTGAGAAAATGGTTTTTCTATACCTCATATTGCAGTTTCTTTACCAATAAATCTTTATCAGATATTCGTAAAGACATAACTATGTTTAGGGAATTCGTTTCAAATCCTAAACAATCACCTGTTGACTACAACAATGAACTATTAAACTTCGAGAGATTTGATAAGTTGACAAGAAGAGGTGTGCGAACCAAATCATTCATATTAGTTTCGTTACTTAGAAAGTATCAGGCAGGGTTTGAAGAAGGCAAAGCTTACGAATATTTCAATTGGGCTCAAAAGACGTTATCAAAACAATTGGCAAACAAAAACGACTCAACTATTTTGTTTGATGACGAAAAAAGAATGGTCAATCAAATAATGACCG
This sequence comes from Bacteroidales bacterium, assembly GCA_045640025.1. GTDB lineage: Bacteria > Bacteroidota > Bacteroidia > Bacteroidales > UBA3824 > UBA3824. The sequence goes on along the minus strand of JAZUEG010000556.1, from coordinate 5,496 downwards.
GACAAGAACAACAATTGTTTGACATAGCATTTGAACGTTTTTGTAAAACACAAAAATGTTCAACAATCAATAATTAGTTTAGTTAAACAACAAAACATTGTATTTATAAGAGATAAAAAGGCTCCCATACCCTGAGAGCCTTTTTTTGCTGTGTCTTGTGCCGGATTACTCGCAGTAGAAAATGCTTTTGTCATCCTCCTTAACGAAATTTCCGTCAGCATACAGGTGGAAAGACACGCCACTGAGCATAGTGCAAATACAATCTTCTTCATAGTCGTAATGTTAAAAAAAAGCAGAGACGGACCGAAATCCCTCTCTGCCATCTCTCCTACTTCTTGAAATATGCGCTTGCCATCTTCTGCAAGTACTTGCCGATGATGTCGAACTCCAGGTTCACCTTGTCGCCTACTTTGAGGGCGTGGAAGTTGGTGACCTCGTAGGTGTAAGGGATTATCGACACGCGGAACTTGCCGTCCTCGCTGTTGCAGACTGTGAGGCTTACACCGTTTACCGATACCGAGCCCTTCTCTACAGTGATGTTGCCCTGCGATGGGTCATACTCGATGGTGTAATATGTACTGCCGTCCATATCCTCTATCTTGGTGCAAGTGCCTATCTGATCCACGTGACCCTGTACTATGTGACCGTCGAGCAGGGAATCAGGCTTCATGCTGCGCTCCAGGTTCACCTCTGTGCCAATCTGCCAGCAGCCGAGATTTGTGCGGTTCAATGTCTCCTGCATGGCGGTAACGGTGTAGCGGTTGCCGTCTATCTTTACCACGGTGAGGCAGACGCCGTTGTGGGCCACGCTCTGATCTATGGAGAGCTCGTTGGTGAACGGACACTCAAGAGTGAAATCTAGGTTGGTTCTATCCTGCTTGATATCAACCACCTTTCCTATACTTTCTACAATACCTGAAAACATAATTACTTAGCGATTTTGTGGTAAGCCGAAATAATACCCTCGATTACAGACGAAGAGAAACCGTTTTTCTCCATCTCGTTGAGACCGCGGATGGTGGTGCCCGATGGTGTGCAAACCCTGTCGATGAGCTGCTCGAGGTGAGTGCCCTCCTGCATGTAGAGCTCTACGGTGCCCTTCATGGTCTGAGCCACAATCTCGTTGGCCACTGCCGATGGGAAACCTATCTCGATACCGCCCTCCACCATGGCGCGCATGAATCTGAGTACGAATGCAATGCCCGATCCTGTGAGAATTGTTGCGGCATTGATGCGGCTTTCGTCAATCTCAATCACCTTGCCCAGGCAGCCGAGCATATTGAGCACTGGAGCCACAACCTCGTCCTCAGCGTCATAGGCCACGCAAGTGGTTGACTGATTGATGCTGGCGGCGATGTTTGGCATAATGCGGAATACAGATACCTTCTTGTAGCAGTAGCCCTTTATCTGGTCGATGCTGAGACCGGCCACTGGCGATACCAATGTCTGCTTGTTGCTGAGTGCGGGTGTAATCTCCTCGATCACGTCCTTGGCAATCCAAGGCTTTACGCAAAGGAATATAACGTCGGCCTCCTTTACAGCCGCGATATTATCGCGTGTGGCGTTGATACCTACGGCGCGGATGGCCTCGAGATCGCATACCGGATCTGTGGCCGTAATATCAAGATTGTATTCCTTCTGCTTGTTGGCAAGGCCCTTGGCAATCGAGAAACCGAGATTGCCACAGCCGATTACTGTAATTTTCATATTTGTATATAGTTTAATAATTTTCTGTCCAAAGATAAATATTTTTCCAAAAATCAAATAATTTTTCAGAAAGATAAAAACTAGTGGGCATCCAGCCAGTTTTTGGCAAACTTGCCCTCCACTTTCAACCGCACCTTCAACTGCGCGGCGTTTTCCATCTGTGATACAACTATTTGCTCTACGGCATCCTTCTCGTCGGGAAAAACATCAAACACCAACTCGTCGTGTACCTGGATCAGGAGTTTGGATTTCAGCTGATGGCGTTCAAACTCGTTGTGGATATTTATCATTGCTATCTTGATAATCTCGGCGGCGCTTCCCTGAACCGGTGTGTTCACGGCCAGACGCTCCGCGGCGGATTTCACGTTGAAGTTCCTTGAGTTGATGTCCTGGTCCTTGATCTCGCGGCGGTGGCCAAACATTGTGGATACATAATGATTCTTCTGACATCCCGCAATGGTGGAATCTATGTAGTTGCGGATTCCGGGATAAGTGGCGAAATAGTTGTCTATCACCTCCTTGGCCTCGGTGCGCGACATTCCCGTATCCTGCGAGAGCCCAAACGCCGAGATTCCGTAGATTATACCGAAGTTTGCCGACTTGGCCCTCGACCTCTGCTCACGCGTCACGCTGTCGGGCTCCACGCCGAAAATCCTTGCGGCAGTGCTCCGGTGGATGTCCTCGTCGTTTTGGAAAGCTGATATCATATTCTCGTCGCCGCTCATGTGGGCCATCACACGGAGCTCCACCTGCGAGTAGTCGGCCGCAAAAATCATGTTATCAGCTGATGACGGGATAAAAGCGGCCCTCACCTTCTTGCCCTCGGGCGTGCGGATCGGGATGTTCTGGATATTGGGATTTGCGCTCGAGAGTCGGCCCGTGGCGGTCACGGTCTGATTGAAGCTTGTGTGTATGCGTCCCGTCTTGGGATTCACGAGCTGAGGAAGCGCCTCGGTGTATGTGGAAACTAATTTCACGAGACCGCGGTAGTCGAGTATGGCATTTATGATAGGATGCTTGTCCTTGTATTTCAGGAGCTCGTCCTCGCTGGTGGAATACTGTCCGGTCTTTGTAACCTTTGGCTTGTCGTCTATCTTCAGGTGCTCAAATAGAATCTCGCCGAGCTGCTTTGGAGAGGCCAGATTAAATTCTCTATCAGGCACATAACTGTAAACCTCGGCCTTCTTGGCGCTGGCCTCGGCGTTCAGCTGATTGGTGTATTCGGATAGGAATGCCGAATCGATGCAGACTCCGGTATATTCCATATCAGCTAATACATATATAAGTGGCATCTCGATATCGCGGGCCAGCTTGGTCATGCCAGCCTCATCGAGAAGAACTTTGAGTTTCTGATACAGCTGCCATGTAACGTCGGCATCCTCGGCGGCGTATTCGGTGATCTGGGCCACTGGAACCTCGCTCATGGATATCTGCTTGCCCTTCTCCCCTATCAGCTCCTCGATGTGGACAGGTGTGTATTTCAGGTAAATCTCCGAAAGGTAATCCATATTGTGACGCTGCTCTGGCTGTATCAGGTAATGTGCGACCATGGTATCGAAAAGCTCGCCCCTCACCATCACTCCGTACTGACGGAGCACCAGGATATCGAACTTGATGTTCTGGCCTATCTTGCGGATATTCTCGTTTTCCATGGCTGGCTTCAGGATGGCGAGCTTGGCGGCAACAGAATCGCCATCAGCTGCATCGAAAGGTATGTAATATGCCTTGTGGGCCTCCCACGAGAACGACATTCCCACAAGTTTGTTGTCCCTGACGGTTAAACCTGTGGTTTCGGTATCGAAACAGAACTCGCTAAGGTTCTGCAAATTGGCTGCGAGACTCTGCAGTTTTGCCTCATCGTCCACAAGGATGTATTCGTGTGGAATGTTCTTGACGGTGGAGAGCTCGACAGCGGGTTCGGGAGCAGGCTGATTCGCCATTAGCTGCGAGAACAATGTACCGGCGCCAAAATCGAGAGTATTGTCTTTCCTGCCTATGATTCTGTCGGCCAAGTTCCTGAATTCCAAATGCTGGAATATCCTGCGCAGCTCGGCCTCGTTGATAGGTTTCTGCACAAAATCGTCAGCCACAAAATCCACAGGCGCGTCGGTGGCTATGGTCACGAGTTTCTTGGCGAGGATAGCGGTCTCGCGGTCGTTTATGAAGTTCTCCCTCTGCTTGCCCTTCAGCTTGTCGATATTCTCGTAGATGCCCTCCATGCTCTTGTACTGCGATATCAGCTTGTAGGCGGTCTTCTCTCCTATTCCGGTAACGCCCTTCACATTGTCGGCGGCGTCGCCCCAGAGAGCGAGTATGTCGATAAACTGCGATGGATTTTCCAGACCTGACTCGGCCACAAAATCGGCCTCCTTTATAATATCGTAGCCCGCGCCCTTCTTGGGTCGGTAGAGCATGATGCTGTCGCCCTTCAGGAGCTGCTTGTAGTCCTTGTCGGGAGTTACCATGTAAACGGCGAACCCTTCACCGGCGGCCTTGCAGGCAAGTGTGCCGATGGTGTCGTCGGCCTCGTATTTTGGCACCTCCACCTGATGAATGCCCCACGCCTCAAGTATCTGTCGAATATAGGGCAGACAAGTCTTTATGCCTTCGGGAGTTGGCGGTCTCTGGGCTTTGTATTCAGGCGACATCTCGTTTCGGAATGTCGGGTAAGGCGGATCGAACACCACGGCTATGTGCGATGGGTTCTCCTTCTTGATGATATCCTGAAGAGAGTTCACAAAACCGAAAGCGGCCGATGTGCTCTCGCCCTTGCTGTTCATCATCGGATTGGATATGAATGCGTAATACGCCTTGTATATCATGGCGTAGGCATCTATCAGGAAAAGGGTTTTTGACATAGATTAGAGTTGTGAGAGATTAGAGTTTAGAGATTAGAGTTTAGAGATTAGAGTTGAGAGATTATGCCCGTTGCGTAATCAATCCTCGGCGCACCATTCGGCGTACGAGTCGGCGGTCTCGTATAGTTTTAGCGCCATTAGCTGCACACCCTCTGGAAGACGGGAGCTGATACGCCCGGCAAAATACTGGAGCATATTCTCGCACGTGGGCTGGAATGGCAGCCTTATCACATTGCCGAACATTGGCATAGAGAGGGTTTGGGCAGCTAATACGTGTTTTTCGTTGAGCACCACCGAGTGATCGAACTTATCCACAATCTCCTCGTTGACAATGCGTTTCAGCAGGCCGAAATCCATCACCATGCCGCACTTGGGCGAGTTTTCGTCCTGCTCGGGATAGCCTATCACCGTAACGTAGAAGTGATAGCTGTGGCCGTGGAGATTGCTGCACTTGCCGTCGTAATTGTAGAGGGCGTGGGCCGATTCAAATGTGAAATGCTTGGTAAGTCTTATCTTGTGCATGATTAGTCCTGTTTTGGGAGCTCCAATGGCTGATCGTAGCTGATGCTGAATGTGGAGAGCACAGCCTCAAGAGGCCAAAGAAGTTTCTTCTTGTCGTTCTTGCCGCCATATACGTATGCCATGGCTGTCACCATCCTGTTGTTGACTGTATCCACCATGGACTGCGATACGAATGGGCCTCCCATAAAATCGCCCTCGGTCTCCCAGAGGCCGCGCATCTCGAGCATGTAGGCTCCGCCGCGCGAGTGCTGGCTCACTATAGGCGGAATTTTCTTCTCGATGGCCATGTAGGATCCCTCGGCGGGACCCGGCACATTGAGCATGAGCATCGAGTCGATACGGCGGATCATATTCTGCATATCGAAGTCGCTGGGGCCGTTGTATGGAAGTCGGGGGCCAAGCGGTCTTA
>JAZUEG010000555.1:0-5775 GCA_045640025.1 Bacteroidales bacterium | reverse complement strand
ATAATAATTTTTTTTGATATAAAAAAGGCTGTCGCAAAAAAAACTTTTTGGACAGCCCCATACCAAAACAAGCTTCCTCTCCTTGCCAAGTTCATCGACGCCAAACACGACCTCAGCATTCAGGTCCATCCCAACGACGAGATGGCGCGGATGAAGTATGGCAAGCTTGGAAAGTCGGAGATGTGGTATATCATTGATGCCGAGCCGGGGAGTTTTCTATACGCAGGATTCAATAGAGAAATATCGCTGGAGGAATACCATCAGCGCATCAGCGACGGAACCTTCTGCGAGGTTTTGGCCAAGCACGAGGTAAAGAAGGGCGACGTTTTCTATCTTCCGGCCGGACGCGTTCACGCCATCTGCGGCGGCATTATGCTGGCCGAGATTCAGCAGAGCAGCGATATCACCTACCGAATCTTCGATTACAACCGTCCCGGAATGGATGGCAAGCCACGGGAACTTCACACCGTTTTGTCCGCCAAGGCTTTGGATTTCCACGTGGTTGACGAGTACCGCACTGAATATTCCGCCGAGGACAACAGGGCTTGTCACGTGATAGATTCACCATATTTCAGCGTGAGGTTGGTAAATACCACCAAGCCCTTCCACAGAAACCTCATCAAGTACGACAGCTTCATAATCTCGATGTGCATATCAGGAAACTGCAAAATCCGCATCCGTTCCACGGGCTATGAGATTCAGCTTCAGGAAGGAAACAGTTGCCTGATACCAGCCGCCATAGCCGATTACGATATCATCCCCGAGGGCGGCGGCGTAAAACTTCTGGATGCATATATCGACAAGAAGGACCGAAGTTTCGTAAGAAAGGTAACGAGATTCTTGCATCTGACGAGAAAGTGAGGCTCTGCTATCAATCAAATATCAAAACGCCGTATGAACATTGTTCGCACGGCGTTTTTTTCTTTCCAGTGCCATCAAAATTTTTGTCTTTATTTGTTTGTTTTTCAAATAGTTTATATATTTGTTCAATGCATTGAACATTTTGAAAACGTATCAGAAAATCAGATGATTATGCAATATAAAAGACAAAATTACAATGAGGTAAAAGAGCGTTTCCTTGAAAAAAGCCCGGCATTAGTTTGCAGGGCTTTTTTTGTTTTGATATTATTGAAATAGTTTTTATATTTGCGGAGGAATCCTAAATATGAGATAACTATGGAAAACACATTTTCAATAGAAGGGCTTTGGGCGTATATTCAGTCGCTTTCGTTGAGTGAATACAACAGGAAATGGCTTGTTTCAAAGTTGCAGGAACCTTCGGTTAAGAAAAAGAATCTGGAGGATGTGGAAGAATTGCCTATTTTGTCAAAAGAACAATTAATAGCGGAGATTCTTGAGTCAACAAAACAGGCTGAGGAAGGAAAGACCATTTCGGCAGAGTCATTAATGCGAGAATTGTATGCCGATACTCAAACTGAGGATTTCATTAAGGAGTTTGCTGGTTGTATTACAGCCGATGAAGAGGTGGCTTTTGACTCGGATCGTAAGGAATAATTAAATTTGGATTTGGAATAAATCGGCTCAAAAACATTACAAAAATGTTGAAAATTGGCTTAAAATGATCCGATTTTGGGCATTTTTAGTTTAATTTTGATCCGATTTTAAATATTGAACGATAAACATTACAACGCAAATCGCCACCGATGAATCCATTCCCATCGGTGGCGATTCATTTTATGATCAATCAAACAATCAAATTATCTTATACCAGATCGAGGGCCTGGGCGATGTCGTCGAGGATGTCGTCGATGTGCTCTACGCCGATGGAGAGGCGGATGGTGGCTGGGGTGATGTGCTGTTGTGCCAGCTCCTCGGGAGTCATCTGCGAGTGTGTGGTGGTGTATGGGTGGATTACGAGCGACTTAACGTCGGCCACGTTGGCAAGCAGAGAGAAGATCTTGAGATTGTCGATGAACTTCCAGGCCTCCTCCTGTCCGCCCTTGATCTCGAATGTGAAGATGGAGCCTCCGCCGTTAGGGAAATACTTCTTGTAGAGTTCGTGGTCGGGATGGCTCTCCACAGCAGGATGGTTCACCTTGGCCACCTTGGGGTGACGCTTCAGGAAATCTACCACCTTGAGGGCGTTTTCCACGTGTCGCTCTATGCGCAAGGGGAGAGTCTCGGTGCCCTGAAGAAGAATCCAGGCGTTGAATGGCGATATTGTTGCGCCAGTGTCGCGGAGAATCACCGCACGTATTCTGGTTACGAAGGCGGCAGGACCTGCCACGTCGGCGAAAACCGCGCCGTGGTATGATGGGTCTGGCTTGGCTATGGATGGGTACTTGTCGGCGTTGGCCTTCCAATCGAACTTGCCGCTCTCCACGATAACGCCGCCGAGCGACGAACCGTGACCGCCGATGAATTTTGTGGCTGATATCACCACCACGTCGGCGCCGTGCTCCAATGGGCGGATGAGTACGGGAGCGAATGTGTTGTCGACTATGAAAAGGATTCCGTGCTTGTGGGCCACCTCAGCCACGGCCTCTATATTGAGCACGTCGCTGTTTGGGTTTCCGAAAGTCTCGGCGTATACCACCTTGGTATTTGGCTTTATGGCGGCCTCGAGAGCCTGGAGGTCGTTTACATTTACAATAGTGTTGCTGATGCCCTGTGTTGATAATGTGTGGGTTATCAGGTTGAAACTACCGCCGTAGAGGTTGTCGGCAGCCACGATGTGGTCTCCGGCCTGAAGCACATTCTGAAGCGCGTATGTAACAGCGGCGGCGCCTGATGCTACTGCCAATCCTGCCGATCCGCCCTCGATGGCGGCTATTCTGTCCTCAAAGATTCCCTGTGTGGTGTTGGTGAGTCGGCCGTAGATATTGCCAGCGTCGCGGAGTCCGAAACGGTCGGCGGCGTGCTGAGAGTCGTGGAACACGTATGAGGTGGTCTGATAGATTGGAACTGCGCGTGAATCTGTGGTTGGATCTGCGTTTTCCTGGCCCACGTGGAGGGCGAGTGTCTCGATATGAAGTCTGTTCTGTGCCATAGTTTTTAAATGTTTTTTATGTGAATAACTTTGTTTATTGATTACGATGCAAAATTACATTCGCTGGAAAAAAATCACAAGAGAAATCGAAAACTAAGAAAAAATTGCTATATTTGCACCGTTGTTAAAGAATAAAAACTAATAAAAACACCCAAAATGGCACAGCAAACAGAATATACTCTCGATGAGAAGGACAAGGAGATACTCCGGGTACTCCAGCACAACGCGCGACTTACAAACAAGGAACTCGCGCTGAAGGTCCATCTTTCCACAACTCCAGTTTTTGAGCGCGTGAAGAAACTCGAGCGCCTCGGCTTCATCAAACAGTACGCCACCATCCTCGACGAGGCCAAACTCAACAAGGGTTTCACGGTTTTCTGTCAGGTAAAACTCCGACGCCTGAACTCCGAACTCGCGATGGCCTTTGCCGAGATGGTGAAAAACATTCCCGAGGTTACCGAATGTTACAATATATCAGGCGGTTTCGATTATCTGCTTAGGATTCAGTCGCCCGATATGAGGTATTATCAGCAGTTTATCCTCAATGTGCTGGGCCGTCACGACAATATTGCGTCGCTTGAGAGCACCTTCGTGATGGACGAGATAAAGCACGACTACAGTGTGAGTGTATAAAAACCGTATCAGCTGATTATGAACAAACCTTTTATATTACTGGCTCTCAGTATGTTGCCCGCAATAGCTCAGGGTCAGCTACAAGACACTATATTAATAGAGCAAAATGTGAAGGAGGTTACGGTGAAGGCTCAGGGCGGAACCCGCAGGATGTCGGGCGCGCAAAACGGCCTTCAGGTAGGTCAGAAGGAACTTTTCAGGATGGCCTGCTGTAATCTCGGCGAGAGTTTCGCCACAAATCCGTCGGTGGATGTCCAGTATTCTGATGCGGCCACTGGAGCGCGTCAGATAAAACTGCTCGGCCTCTCGGGCACTTACGTTCAGATGCTTACGGAGAATCTTCCCAACTTCCGCGCCACGGCCTCGCCATACGCACTCGGCTATGTGCCAGGCACTTGGATGAAGGCGATAAATATATCCAAAGGCGCGGCATCAGTGAAAAACGGCTACGAATCCATCACGGGTCAGATAGATATCGACTACCTGAAACCTGATGATCCTCAGGCGCTTAACGTGAATATCTATGGCGACTCGCAGACCCGTATGGAAGGCAATTTCGATGTCAACTTCCACCCAACCAGCAAGTTGTCGGGCAGTGTGCTCGGGCATTATGAAAACCGCATCAGCTCCCACGATGCCAACGACGACGGTTTCCAGGATATGCCAAGCGTGGAGCAATACAACGCCAGCACCCGCTGGAAACTTGTAACCGACAGATACATAATGCATTCGGGAATGTCGATACTCGCCGAGAGCCGTGAGAGCGGTCAGCACGGGGATCATTTTGTAGCTGACCCTGGGGCTGATGCTTACAGAATTGATATTGGCACCAACCGTCTGGAGGCCTACACGAAACACGCCATCGTGCTGAATCCCGAGCGTCAGGAAAGCGTGGCGCTGATGGGAAACCTCTCGCTCCACAATCAGGAGGCCACTTTCGGCAAGCGGATCTACAATGTGGACCAGACGAGCCTCTACGCGCAGTTGATGTATGAGGCCAAATACGCTGATCGTCACCAGATTAGCGCAGGCATCAGCCTCCAGCACGACTCTTTCGACGAGGACCTCAACGATCCGCCGTTGAACATTCTCATCAGCCTGCCCGAGACTGAGAACGTGCAGGGAATGTATGCGCAATATACTTATACTCAGGGTACTACGCTTACCGCGATGGCTGGTCTCAGGATTGACCACAGCAGTATCTGGGGCGGTTTCTTTACTCCGAGGTTTCATCTGAAGTATCAGCCTAATAATATTGTAAGTATCAGGCTGTCAGCTGGAAAAGGCTACCGAACCGCGCGTCCGCTGGCCGAGAATTCCAACCTCTTGGCATCCAACCGTGATTTCATAATCGAATATCTTGGTCAGGAGGAGGCGTGGAATCTTGGCGCGTCCACGGCGTGGTATCTGAGCATTGCCGAGAAGACTCTGAAACTGAATCTCGACTATTATTACACGAATTTCATCGACCAGGTGTATGTGGATTTCGACACCGACGCCCACAAGATTATTTTTACGGGTGACGGTAAGAAATCGTACAGCCACGTGATGCAGGTGGATGCCACGTATCCGCTGTTCAAGAGGTTTACGCTGACGGCGGCCTACAGGTATAATGACGTTAGGAGCACCTACAACAACGAATTGAGAACCAAGCCTTTGACTCCGAAATATAAGGCTATGGCCACGGCGTCGTATCAGACAAGACTGGACCGCTGGCAGTTTGACCTTACGGCGCAATTCATAGGCGGTGGACGTCTGCCCGACCCGTATGTTGTCACCGAAAAAACTGTGAATTCGTGGACCGACGGCAACGGCAAAATGTGGTCGTGGAATCCCGAGTACAAGGCGTATTGCCAACTTTCGGCGCAGGTGACTAAACGTTTTAAGCGGATGGAAGTCTATATTGGCGGAGAGAATCTCACGAACCACCGTCAGAAGAATCCGATCATCAGCGCCCACAACCCGTGGAGCAGGGATTTTGACCCGACGATGATCTACGCGCCAATGGACGGGGCGATGGTTTACGTCGGCGCCAGGATCAAGGTTTGGAAAGGTATTTGATGATTTTTTAGAACGCAGTTTTTTCAACTAAAATAATCTGCGTTCTAATATAACGTAAGTTCTACGGAATA
>JAZUEG010000554.1:0-1568 GCA_045640025.1 Bacteroidales bacterium | reverse complement strand
CCTCGGCTACAATCTCGCCCTGGTACGCGACGGCCGCGACTCATGGACCATAGAAGACCAGAACCTGAGCATCAAGATTCAGTACAGGCCCGAGCACGACTATGTGGGCGCATCATGTGTACTGTGTCAGCTGCCACAGGAAAAAATAGCAAGACTGTACTCATATCTGCTGGCCCAAAACTGCAAGATGCCGCGAACCGCATTCACCGTGGAGGAAGGCTACGTGGTGCTGGCCACTGCAAGAGTAAAGAGCACAGATTTCCACGAAGATACCGGCTATCAGCTGCTAAAAGAATACATAGAAGGATGCCACAGATACTCTGCCATCCTCATCAACAGATACTACTGCATACCGGCAGACTTGGGAGAATAAACACAAAATGCTGATACACACCAAAACACCAACCATAGCGCTGATGTGTCTGGCTGCGGCGATGGCCATGGCATCGTGCGGCCACAACGCACCACAAAGCCAAAACAGCTACAATACGCCCACCGACACCACCGTGCAGGCCGACCCAAGCGGAATGATATGGATAAGCTACAAAAACCACGCGGGACAGACTGTAAGGGACGAATCGTATCTGCACGACACGATATACGACAAGTGGATAGCATACTCCGCCACTCAGAACTCCTACAACCGGCAGGGACTGCTCGACAGCCAGACATACTACATGATAGACATTGCCGACCTCACCCTGAAACCGCTGGAGCTCGATATCTGGATGTACGACTCGCTGGGCAGAATAAACCAGGCCGTGCAGAAGGTATACGGCGGACAGCCTACCACATGGGCCAACGTGAAGATGCAGATGTACGACTATGACGAGAGCCTCCTGAAACTGGAATCGGAATACGAGTGGATAGACGAATACGGCCGATGGATGGAGACCTCGGCCAAGCTATACGACTACGACTCCACAGGAAAACTGCACCAGACCCTGATACGCGAGATAGACCCATACGACACCGCCAAAACCATAAAAAGGCTGGAAGTGGAATAATTATAAAAAAAATCCCAAAACTCTTTCTTTATGTCAATTTTCTTTTTATTTTTGTCACGAAAATGAAAAATGCAATTGTACATGGAAAATAATTTGTTTCTGGGACTAAAACCATACTCCGCCACAGAGGCACAATACCTGCCGCAGAGGGACAGCGACATCAAGATGCTGAGATACATGCTCCGCGAAAACTCAACAAGCATACTCACATCGGAGCCCAAAACCGGAAAAACATCCCTCATCAACGCCGCCATCACCGATGCCGAGGCGGCCGACGCCCAGGCCACTGTAATAAGGTTTGATATCCCGCAATTCCATTTCGGCGACCTCGTACTCGAAAAACAGCTGACCGCCACAATCAACGCCCTCTGCGACAAGCCAACATATCTCGACCTCTGCCTGGACGACGACCACTCGCTGTGGTTCGCATCCAAGAAAATACAGGCCATCCACAAGGATTCCAAGAAATTCTACCTGATAATCGACCAGGCGGAAAACCTCTTCACATACGGCAACGCCGCCAGATGCGAGTTCGTGACCGCGATATCGCGCCTCATACAG
>JAZUEG010000553.1:0-4322 GCA_045640025.1 Bacteroidales bacterium | reverse complement strand
CGACATGGCTACGATCCGACTTCTACCCATTCGTAATGAAGTACACTTTCTGACAATATCTTGAATTGCGAAATAGCCTTATCAATATCATCTGTATCTGCATAATACATATAATAATTACGGCTACCGCTTTTCACTGTTGTCTTATATAGGCCTTGAAAAAAAATGCCCCCTTCTTTTTTGTAAAAGCATTTCAAATCGTCAGATTTTAAATCAAGTCTCTTCATCCCGGTTTTACTCAGCAACAAAGACTGACTGTCATAAAGCATTTGATTAGAAGAATCAAATGGATATAACTTACCATCAACAATTATTTTGTCCTTATCCAAAGGAGTCTCTCCCTGTGTGTATAACACGGTTTTGAATCCGACGTTTAGAGTTTCTTCTTGTTTTTCTATCAATTCATTCATTTTCCGAAAAGTCTTTGTTTAAGAAGTTTCACAGAGTCCTCATCCTTCAAATTTGCAGTCGTCATATTCGAAATAAAACGACTAATAATCTCTGGATATTCTTTTGAAACTAAATCTGTAATCACTTTGTGTGCATCATCAGCCTTTGAATTAATTGAAGTTAATGATATAGAAGTTCGCCAAGTCCACTCAGGTTTATACTTATCCAAATGGGTTGCTACAATTGCAAAAACTTTGTGCTTATCAGAAAGATGATCGCTAACGAAACAAACCCTTCTGCAAACATCCTTACGATAGTCTTTGCTTTTTATAAATTCGTTGCCATTAAAAAAGAGCATTACAGAATTACTCTTGTCCATCAAATCTTGATAAAAACGTCTAATCATACTTTCATCACCACTAATATCTTTGCCCTTTATTTGATAAACAGAGCCATTGTGCTCGTAACGAAAATCAAAATCTTCTGGTATGCCTGTTCGATTGGGTTCTACAAGTTTGCCATACCTTAGCCAATTCAAAAACAATGTTTTTCCTGATTCCTTGGGACCCAACAAAGCAACAAGACCAGGATTAACTGGCTCAGATTGAGTAGTTGAACGATAAATAATCCAGGAAACTGCCGCTACACCTGCAACACCTGCCGCTATTAAAACCCAAGCCGGAATTGCCAATCCCAATAGTTGAACTGCTCCAATTACAGGCTTTAAAGTAACCAATAAAGAAATCATAACAATATCAATTCCTTTCATCTTCCCCAGCCCCAAAGGTCGAAATTCAAATTATTCTTTACACAAACTCATATCTACACAAAAAAAGCGTGGGACTCACTTGTTGACTCGTCCACGCAGCAGAGGCCTTCGGATTGGCCAATTCGTCAGAACGAGCAACACGAACACCTCACGCTATAGTGTGTTATAGTAAACCTACACCACACCCAAGACCATAAAGGCCCTGGGAAATGGCTGGTGTACAATACACCTTGTGAGGCATTCACTGTTGCTTTGCCCGATGACGAATTTAAGAGTTTGCGAAGTTCCTGCAACGTCAAAAACAAAGCGTCAAGTAAACGCCTTTATTATGTAAATTAGTCTGAAAAATTCAGACGGTCAAAGTTAGAAAATCTAACATCATTCTCCAAACGATTTTCTCACTTTTTTCCATAAAACACAAAAACCGTCCAAAAACACCACAATTTTGGACGGTTTTGGCTTTTTGCAGAGAAAAATTAATTCCATTCACAAATATTTTTTTTCAGAAAAATGCTTTATCTTTGGCATCAGTTATCAAATAAACAAAACTCAATAATGGACAACAAAGTATTAAATTTAGTCTCTGACTTTGAAACAATAAGACAAACCGATGACAATGGCAACTGCTATTGGTCTGCAAGAGATTTGTGCATTGCAATGGGTTACAGCACATATCAGAAGTTTTCCAGAATAATTGAAAAGGCGAAATCCATTATTGAAAAACAAGGTAATCTATCAGACCATTTTAACCACACGGTTAGAATGGTTAAATTGGGAAGCGGAGCATTCCGAAATTCTGACGACTACCAATTGTCGGTGCTTGCCTGCAAAACAATAGCCGAGATCGCAGACAAGAAAAAGCCTCAGACAATGCAGGCGCTCAACTATTTCAATGATTACGTCAATAACGGAACAGCATTGCCTAATACTCAGACCTCCAATATATTAATTTACAAAAGCAATTCAGGAGAGGTAAAGATTGAGGTAATTTTCAATAGCGAAACCTTTTGGATGACTCAAAAAAGAATGGGCGAATTGTATGGTGTGGAAACCAATACTATCAATTACCATCTTAAGGAACTTTTCGCAACCGGCGAGATTGAGGAAAAATCAGTTGTTCGAAAAATTCGAATAACTGCATCCGACGGAAAGGACTATGACACTCTTGTATATAATCTTGACGCCTCCATTGCTGTTGGATACCGTGTAAATAGTTATCAGGCAACACAATTCAGAATATGGGCAACAAAAGCGCTCAAAGAACTGATTATAAAGGGTTTTGTCTTGGACGATGAAAGGCTGAAACAGGGAACTGCGTTTGGCAAGGATTATTTCGACGATTTGCTGGAACGCATCAGAGAAATCAGAATTTCAGAGCGAAGGTATTACCAGAAAATCACTGACATATATGCAGAATGCAGTATAGATTACGACTCTAAGTCCCAAGAGGCAATACTGTTTTTCAAAACGGTGCAGAATATGATGCACTGGGCAGTCGCGCACCAAACAGCCCCTGAAATAATTTACAGCCGTGCAAATGCTGAAATGCCCAATATGGGACTCACCACCTGGAAGAATGCCCCGAATGGGAGAATTCAGAAATCTGACTCCATTGTTGCAAAAAACTATCTTTCCGACAAAGAGATTAATGATTTGAACAAACTTTCGAGTTCGTTTATTGATATGGCAGAAATGAGAGCGGAGCGTCACCAGACATCAACAATGGCAGACTGGAAGTCTTTTCTAGAACAATTCCTAAGTCTCAACCAATTCGACGTACTGAAAAACGCAGGCACTATATCGGCCGAAATGGCGAAGTCTAAGGCATATTCCGAATACGACAAGTTCCGAGTAATACAAGACAAAGAATTTATGTCCGATTTCGACAAATTCATAAAAGAATTGGAGATCAAAGGGAAATAAATCCCCCTCTTCCTCTTCTATCGCCATCCAAGATAGTCAGGAATATCCCCAATCCGGCCAATGCCGCCAATACCGAGCCCGCTATGGTGACGTCCTTCTTCACCTGGTTGGAGAACTTCTTGCCGTATTTGCAGAAGTTGGCGAAATGCTCGCAGTTGTTGAATATCAGGCTGTACTCGCCCTTGCCCTTGCCCACGTATGAGAGAGCGCGCCGTACTGTCTCATCAGCTGGAAACGCATCCTTGCGCAGCTTGTCGGCCTTCACCTTGTCGCCGTTGGCAAACTCCTCCAGCGTGGAGATTACTATCATCGCCTTCTCGGTGTTGTTCTCGTCGCCGGGCTCGCCCTGATAGTTCACCACCTTGCCGTCGCCGATGT
Source organism: Bacteroidales bacterium (assembly GCA_045640025.1). Taxonomy (GTDB): domain Bacteria; phylum Bacteroidota; class Bacteroidia; order Bacteroidales; family UBA3824; genus UBA3824. The sequence goes on along the minus strand of JAZUEG010000553.1, from coordinate 862 downwards.
AGACTCCGAAATGGCGGTATGTGACAAATCCAAATTTCCATCTTCTGGCGAATATCACGTCGCCGGGATTAAAATTATCAACCATATACATATATTATTAGTTTCCGGTCGCAAATATACATTTTTCAGCTGAAAAACAAATGATTCGGAAACAAAAAATATATTGCCATTAGCTGAAAATATAACAATTAATTCATTTGTAAATCAAAAAAATATACATATCTTTGCGCACTTGTTATTTAAAAAGAATTTATGGTTTAACACTTTAAAAAATTTACCCAAATTGAAACAAGAGCCCGAGGGTATCATTGCGCTACAGGACATCACCAAGCAGTTCGAGGACGGCAAGGTTGTGCTCAATGATATAAATTTGAACATCAAGCGTGGAGAGTTTGTCACGCTTCTTGGACCATCAGGTTGTGGCAAGACCACTCTATTAAGACTTATTGCCGGTTTCGACAATCCCACCACCGGCAAGATTTTCCTCAATGGCCAGGACATAACGTCCGTGCCTCCGCACAAGCGCCCTATGAATACCGTTTTTCAGAAGTATGCGCTTTTCCCACATCTCGACGTTTATGAAAACGTGGCTTTCGGCCTGAAGCTGAAACATGAGAAGACTGCCGACATCGACCGCCAGGTGGTTGACGCTCTGCATCTTGTAGGTCTCGACGGATTCGAGGACAGGGATATCAACAGCCTCTCGGGCGGCCAGCAGCAGCGCGTGGCCATTGCGAGAGCAGTAGTAAACAAGCCTGAAGTGCTTCTGCTGGACGAGCCGCTGTCGGCGCTCGACCTCAAGCTGCGCAAGGAGATGCAGCTGGAGCTCATGAGAATGCACAAGGAGCTGGGCATCACGTTC
>JAZUEG010000552.1:0-40079 GCA_045640025.1 Bacteroidales bacterium | reverse complement strand
ACTTATACAATCTCTACGTATTGAGCAATACAAACAAGATTCATGTGGACTATCTAGAGCCAATTTCAAAATGGAGGCCGGGACTTTTCACCAAAATTTACTATTCCAACGAAATCAACAACCGAAAACCCGATTTGGAGTGTTTTGAGTGGGTAATCAACGACGCTAAAATCGATCCGGAGGAAACTGTATTCATAGACGACCGCGCCGACAACATAGAAGGTGCGCTATCAGCTGGAATAAAAACCATACACCTGACCAACATAAACGACCTATACGAAAAATTAGATAATTACTTGAAATGAGAACGATTATTTCGATAATACTCATTTTGTTCGCTATGACGGCAAAAAGTCAGCCGGCGGGCGAAAAAATGAAGTCTGCACTCCAATTGCAGAGCGAGAAAGAATACGTAAAAAGCAACAAAATTCTGCTCGACCTGTATTCTACCAACGAGTTCAAGGAACTGGTTTGCCTGAATCTCGCAAAAAACTATGTGGAACTGGGAAACTACAAGCTTGCCGACAAGTATTCCGGCGAATGCCTGACCATAAAGGGCGAATACAGCAAGGACGCAGCTGTTATCAAGGGCCGGATGCTCGACTATCAGGGAAAACTGGCCGAAGAGGAAAATCTTTACCGCGAAATCCTGGCGCGCTACCCGAAGGACTACACGATAAACCTGCTATTAGCTGCCCTGATAGACGATATACCCAACAGGAAAAACGAGGCCGGCAGGATTTTCTACAAGACTATAAAATGCGAGCCGCTTAACCAAGGTGCGCATTATGTAATAGCCATCAATGAGGAAAAGGCGCGGCACTATGTACAGAGCCTGCTGGCCAACTATTTTCAGCTACTTACGAATCCCAAGCCGACTACCGTGCTGAAGATCCAGAATATAATGAAGAACACCCGGAAGGTGACCGACGCCATGCAGGAAGTGATATACAGCACAGACACTACGGCCTCGGAAACCGATACTCAGCTATACTGGGCAATGGCTTTTTTGCCTGAGCTGGAAAAATGCGAATCAGACGAGGATGCGCAAATGGATGATCCTGAGTGTTTTATAGAAAACAGCATTGCCATATTGGAGAAGGTTTGCGAGTCGGTGGCCGTAAATCCCGACGAAGAGGAGAGGACGGCAAGCGACTTTTATGTGGATTTTTTCAGCAATGTGCTCAAAAACAACATGATAGAGGAATATTTGTTTTATTCGCTGATGAATACTTACAAGGATCTCTATTACTATATTCCCGGAATAAGCAAGGAGCGGATGAACAAATTCGCCGATTTTCTGGAGGAATATTTCAAATAGGGTAGGAGAGAGGCGTAATTTATTTGGCTGGATAATAATTATAAATTATATTTGCCATTAGATAGACTAACCAATAAAACGAAAAAAAACATGGAAGTAAAAGTAAATCACGCACATAGCCAGGAATTGGCAGTGGAGAAAACCAAGCAGATGATGGCAGGGCTATTGGCCGAGCACGGTAGCCAGGTAAAAAACGTTCAAGAAATCTGGAATGGCAACACCGGACAATACAGCTGCTCTTTCAATGGCATTAATGTTTCGGGAACCATAGAGGTGAATGAGAGCGACGTAGTGGTAAAGGCAAGACTCCCATTCTTTGTGCTGCCTTTCAGCGGAATGCTGGAGAAGGCAGTGCGCGAAAACGTGGAGAAGGCTCTCAGATAATTTGCCATCAGCTGAAAAAAAACTGAAACAAAAAAACAGAAAACGGGTTGTGCCAATGATTGAGGCGCAACCCGTTTTTGTATTGATAGATAATCGTTTCGCTATTTCTTGGGCATATCCACTCCGTCTATTTTTACGATCTCGCCCTGAAGGTACTCGATGGTGGTTTCCAGGAGTCCCTCCTCGGTGTAGATTTTCCAAGGTCCGTTTTGGTTGCCGCCCATGTACTGGCCCTCGCGGTATACCTTGCCGTCGTCGTAATATTCGGTGAATTTGCCGTGCAGATTGCCGTTCAGATACTTGGACTGCACGCGAATAGACATACCCGGCAATGTGTAGATGGTGTATTCGCCATGGGGAATGCCGTCGTTGAAGTTTTCCACCACCATGGCATCGCCGGTGGTCATGCGCCAGATGCCGTGTTTCTCGCCCTCAATGTATTCGCCGGACTGCAGCGTGTCGCCGGCCTGGCTGAGCTCGTAGTATATGCCGTCTTCCTTGCCCTTGGCGAAGTGCTCCTCGCGGCGGGTTTTGCCGTCGTGGAAATACCACATCCACTTGCCGTCGGGATTGCCGTCCTTGTAGACACCTTCCTGCTCGGTTTTGCCGTCGGGGAAGTAGAAGTACCACTGTCCGTCGCGCTTGCCGTTCTTGTACTGGCCCTTGGCCCTTACGGCGCCGGTGCTGTCGTATACGGTCCATTTGCCCTGCTCGCGTCCCCGGCCGTCGGTTACACCGTCGGCTATCTTGATGCCGTTGTCGTCGTAGAGCGATCCGCCGTTTATCTTGCCGTCCTTGTTGTAGGTGCGGTGTACACCCACGGGCTTGTTGTCCTTGTATGCGCCCGATTTTTTCATGGTTCCGTTGTCGTTGTACTCAATCTTGACTTTGGCGGCGGATGCGTCGGATGCCAGCTGATTCTTCTGCTCCTGCTGAAGCTCGCCGTTGATGTATCTTACGGCCGATATTTCCTTGCCTCTCTGATCGAACTCGCGGAAATATCCGTTCAATTTGCCGTCTTTATAGTAGCATTCGGTCTTGACCTTCTTGTCGGGGTAGAACGTGCGGAAAAAGCCCTGTTTTAGACCGTTTTCGTCGATTCTGTTTATTATCATGCGGTCCACAAGATCGTTGTATTTATAGGTCAAAACTGCGACGATAGTGCCATTTTTGTCGTATTGGTATCCTTCGCCATGCTTTCTGTCGTCTTTGTATGGAATTTCGCTGTCCAGAAGGCCTTTCTTGTAGTAGTAGGCGTAACCCTGCCTCTTGTCGTCGCGGTATAGCTCACGGGCCTTTACCACGTTGTGACTGATGCTGTCGGCAAAGGTCTCGTAGGTGCACGAATAGCCGTTTTTCTTGCCGTAATTGTAGCTAATGAGGCTTGTGGTGTCGCCGCGCTCGTCCAGGAATACCCATGTGCTGTCGAGCAGAAAATCGGTGCGCTTGCCGGCCGATTTCAGCTTGCCGTTTGGATAATATGTCTTCCAGAATCCGTCGGGCTTGCCATCGCGGAGTGTGCCCTCCGACGATATTGAGCCGTCGGGATAGTAGAATTTGTTGTAGCCATTAGCTACTATCTGGTTTTGTCCCATGCAGAATGTGGTGGATATCAGCAATGCCGTAAGGAACAAACAAAACTTTTTCATCTGAAAAAAAGTGTTATGTGGATTATTTACTCATTTCCATCATGCGTGTTATGCAGCTAATGGCCTTGTTGCTGAGGGCCTCCGGCACGTCCACTTCTGGAAATTCGTATTTTAGCGTGTTGTAGATCTTCACGAGATTGTTGCGCTTCATGTTTTGGCATACATTGTATGGGTGGCCGTTCTCGTTGGGCACGGGAATGTATGTTTTCTGCGGATTGCGTTTCTTCATCTCGTAGAATATGCCGGGCTCGGTGGCTACAATGAACTCTGTATCAGGCAATTCGCAAGTGGCTTTCAGGAGAGCTGATGTGGCACCTATCACGTCGGCCTGGCTGAGAATAGACTCGTTGCACTCGGGGTGGGCGAGTACCTTCGCAGCCGGATGCTCGGCTTTCAGCTTGCGGAGCGCCTCTGCGTCGAAATGGTCGTGAACGTGGCATCCGCCGTCCCAGATTATCATGTCGTCGCGGCCGGTCACCTTCTTCACGTAGTTGCCGAGGTTCTTGTCGGGGCCGAAGATTATTTTCTCGTCGGCGGGCAGCTGGCTCACTATCTTTACGGCGTTGCTGGATGTTACCACAATGTCGGTGAGGGCCTTAACCTCGGCGGTTGTGTTTACGTATGAGATTACAGTGTGGTCGGGATATTTTTTCTTGCACTCGGCCAGGGCCATTTCGGTAACTGAATCGGCCAGCGAGCAGCTTGTAGCCAGGTCGGGGATCAGCACTTTCTTTTTCGGCGAAAGTACTTTGGCTGTCTCGGCCATAAAGTGCACTCCGGCAAAGAGGATTATGTCGGCATCTGTTTTAGCTGCCTGCTGACTTAGGCCCAGGCTGTCGCCGGTGTAGTCGGCCACTTCCTGCACTTCGGCTGTAGTATAGTAGTGGGCGAGTATTACAGCGTTTTTCTCTTTTTTCATTCTCGCTATCTCTGCCCTAAGGTCTGTGCCCTCTGGAACCGGCATGTCGATATGTCCGTTCTTGAGGGTTGGTTTCAAAGCTCCTTCCATCGTTTTCTTTCAAATTAATATTATTTATTTTTTTATTTTTTAATTCTTTTATTGTTTTTTATTGCGTGTGGATATTGTGGATAACTTTTTTTCTTTAATTTTGGCTTTTGAGTTTTCCACATTTGCAGTGTTTTTATCCACATTGGCATGGCCGATTATTTTTCTGAATAATTGGCGGTTACAAGAGTTATTCACATTAGCTGGCCATTAGCTGAAATACTGATGTGGATAAGCAGCTGATGGTGAAGATGTGTTTTTGCGGTGGACAAACTGTTAATTTTTTGTGGAAATTAATTGGTTTCTGTTGATAATTTTTACCTTTGTCACGGTTTTCCACATAGGTGGCGGCGTTATCAACAGTTATTAACAGTGTTATTAACACACCATGTTTATAAGTCTTGTAATTAGCTGATTTATAACAAAATGATTAGCTTATGATACTAAATGTAAAATTTGCTAATCTCTTTATTTTCAGTCTCTTATGTTTTGACGGCTTTTTTAAGTTGTCCACATTAGCTGATACACAATGTTTTTTTAACCAATATAATTAGTTAACATTATGAAAATCAACAAATTGTTCATGGCCTCGGATCACGCTGGCTACGAATTGAAGCTTTTCGTGAAGGACTACCTTCAGAAGAAGGGTTACGAGGTTGAGGACTTTGGCTGCAACAGCACCGAGTCTTGTGATTATGCAGATTTTGCACATCCTCTCGCCGAGGCTGTGGAGAGCAATCCCGATACTTTCGGTATCACAATCTGCGGAAGCGGCAATGGTATTTCCATGACTGCCAACAAGCATCAGGGTATCCGCTGCGCGCTCTGCTGGAACGAGGAGATCAGCCGTCTGGGCCGCTCGCACAACAATGCTAATGTGCTCAGCATGCCTGCCCGCTTTATCTCGCAGGACGAGGCTATCAAGATTCTTGAGGCATTCCTCGGCACCGAGTTTGAGGGCGGTCGTCATCAGCGCCGTATCGAGAAGATGCCTGTAAAGTAATCTCTACTTGCTAATTATCTTTTTCATCAAGATATTAGCTGCAATAATTCCTGCTCCGGCTCCCAGTGTATCGAATACCATATCGAGCACCTCGAATGAGCGCCAGGGCAGGAAATATTGTATCAGCTCTATGGCAACTCCGTAAGCTGCACATACCAAGAGAGTTGCGATGGATGCTGTTTTTTTCTCGATGGTGGCCAGCATAGCGAGCAATCCGAAAATTCCGAAATGCACTATCTTGTCGAAGTACGGGATTTTGGGCTCTGAATCGTCGCTGCTCACGTTGGCCGTGCATCCTATCATCATTATTACAGCCCAGATGATGCTGTATTTGTATTTTTTGATAAATTCTTTCATGTCAGGTATTTACGTTCATATTCCCTTTTGTGAGAAGAAATGCGGATATTGCGATTTCTTTTCAGTAAGGCTTGTTAAGGATAAGTCTATTGCAGAAAAATTTGTGAATAATCTGATTTCCGAAATCGAGATGAAATCATATCTGTTTCAGGATCAGACTATTGATACAATTTATTTCGGCGGGGGCACTCCTTCCATTCTCCCCTTTTCTTATATTGCAAAGATATATCAAACCATTGAAAATTGCTATACTTTGAACAAAAATATTGAATGCACAATCGAGATAAATCCCGAGCATGCCGTGGATTCGTATTTTAATGAGCTGAAATCCAGCGGTTTCGTCAATCGACTTAGTACAGGTTTTCAGGCGATGGACGATAATGGACTCCAATATCTTGGGCGCAATCATTCGGTATCTGATAATCTGCGCTATCTCGACCTTTGTCAGAAATACGGTTTCTCCAATTATTCAGCCGATTATATCTTTGGCTACGAGATACTTACCGATCAGGAGATAGAGCGCAGTTTTCGTTTTTTGGCAGCTAATGGCGTACCACATATTTCCGCTTATAGTCTTGGAATTGAGGAGAATACGCCTTTTATGCTGAAACTCCGAAAGGGTCAGATTAGGAAAATGGACGATGATTTTTTCCTAAGGCAGTTTCAGCTGATACATTATTTATTGGAATCGCTTGGATATCAGCACTATGAGATTTCTAACTATTGCAAACCCGGAATGCACTCGCTTCACAATTCCAATTACTGGGATTTTGTTCCATACTTGGGATTTGGACCATCGGCACATTCCTATTTCAACAATTCACGAGGTTGGAATTCGCGCGGACTTTCGCAGTATGGTCAGCAGATACAGAATCTCGAGCAGTTTTCCGAGAAGGAAATTCTATCAGCTGATGACCAATACAACGAATTCATAATGCTGAGTCTACGCACAAGAAAGGGAATTCATCTGCCTACAATTAAATCGCGTTTCGCAAAATATTTCAAAGATTTTGAAAAAAATCTCAATCGTAGAGATTTGATTGATTATTTCGCATTTAACGGCGATTATGTGAACTTAAATCTTGATGGAATTTTTATATCTGACTATATAATTTCAGAATTCTTTGTTTAGGAATTGCAGTTTTAGTTTGCGCAGATTTTCTTTTTCGGTTTATCTTTTGTAAATTTGCGTTAATATTCACATTTTTGTTATTATGGGCAAACTGAAACAACTTGCTAGTCAGACATTTGTGTACGGACTTAGCTCTATAGTGGGACGAATCCTGAATTATCTTCTCGTTCCGCTTTATACATATTATTTCACCACTGCCGAATATGGAGTGGTTGTAGAGCTGTATGCTTATGTATCGTTTTTGCTGATTCTCCTGACTTACGGCATGGAGACCGGCTTCTTCAATTTCTCGAAACTTGAGCCGGATTCGTCGAAAGTTTTCAGTACGGCATCAGCTGCCCTCTTTACCACGAGCTCGTTTTTCATATTAGTTGGAATTCTCTTTTCCGACAATATCGCGCATTGGATAGATTACGACGATCATGTGGAATTCATCAAATATTTTGTCTTGATTCTTGGACTTGATGCCTTTACATCAATTCCATTTGCCTGGCTTCGTCAGCAGAACAAGCCTCTCAAGTTTGCTATTTTCAAGCTGATAGGAATTCTGATTCAGATTTTCCTGAATCTGTTTTTCATTGTTTGGTTGCCGAAACTCGCTCAGAATCACGAAGTTTTCAATTCGATTTATTCACCGGAATTTGGAGTTGGATACATCTTTGTTTCCAATTTGGTTTCGTCGGTAATTACATTCCTGTTGTTCCTGCCGGTGTATCTGAAAACCAAATTCACTTTTGATTTTGACTTGCTCAAGAAGATGCTCGTGTATTCGTTGCCGCTGATTGTTTCTGGATTAGCTGGCATGATAAACGAATTCTTCGATAGAATTGCCATCAAGTTTTTCTACGTAGTTCCCGATGGAATTTCCGATCCGGAAATTTATATCCGCAGTCAGATGGGAATTTATGGGGCTAATACCAAAATCGCTGTTCTCATGACATTGTTCATACAATGTTTCAGATATGCGGCTGACCCCTTCTTCTTCTCTAAACGTGACAGTCAGGATTTCAATCCAATGTTTGCGACTATAAATAAATACTTGTGGCTCTTTGGGTTATTCATATTTGTCGGAATAATGGGTTTCATCAATATTGTAAAATATTTCATATCCGAAAGTTATTGGGAAGGCCTTAATGTTGTGCCGTATCTTTTGATAGGTCACTTGCTTGTGGGCATGGTTTATCTTCAGTCTTTCTGGTACAAGCTCAACAACAAGACAGTTTATGGCATTTATATATTCCTGGCGGGATGTATCGTCACTGTATTAGCTAATATGATACTTGTACCGATGTTCGGATATGTGGCCTGCGCTTGGTCTAATGTGTTGTGTTATCTAGTGATGCTGATAATCACTTTCGTATGGGGAAGAAAATATCTGAAATGCGATTACGATTTCAAGAAAATGATCATATATACAATAGTGGCTGTATTGATACATTGTGTGTTTATGTTTACCAATGATATGCAGTTGATTGCATCATTATGTATCAACTCTCTGATAATCATATCTTTTGCATTGTTGGTTTTGAAGATGGAAAATCTTTTCCAGCCTCTAAAAAATTTCATCAATAAATTGCTAAAGCGATGATTTTTAGTTATTTTTGTATTTGTGATATTTTGCACAGAAACTGTTTAAACATTGAAAACTATGGTAATTAACATCATAAATAAGAGCAAGAATCCATTGCCGAAATATTCAACTGAGTATTCGGCCGGTATGGACTTGTGCGCTAATCTCGATGAGGATATCGTATTGAAACCATTGCAGAGAGTCTTGGTTCCAACAGGGTTATTTATCGAATTGCCAGAACATTACGAGGCTCAGATACGTCCGCGTTCGGGCCTTGCCATCAAGTCTGGAATCACCGTGCTTAATTCTCCGGGAACTATTGATGCTGATTACCGTGGCGAAATCAAGGTAATTCTTATCAACCTTTCTGACCAGGATTTCACAATTCACAGTGGAGATCGTATTTGTCAGATGGTGATTGCAAAATACGAAAAAGCTGAGTTTCAGGTAGTTGAAAAATTATCCGAGACAGTAAGGTCAGATGGCGGTTTTGGACATACTGGTGTATGAGATTTAGATTAGCAATATTATTTTTTATTTTTACTTTCAATTCCTCTTACTTGTACTCTCAGAAAGTACCGGTTGAAGTGGAGTTCGCATCTTTATTGTCAAAATCTGAAACTTACCTTCTTAAAAATGACATTCAGAATGCCGTCTCTTGTCTAAACCAGTGCTTGAATATCAATCCCAAATCTTCTGTAGCAAATTATCAGCTTGCCAGAATTTACAATTCTCAGCGTGATATTGAGGCCGCGCTAAATTATGCAAATAAGGCGTATAAGCTGAATCCTGAAAATATTTATTATTCTGAACTTTTGTCGGATTTGTATTTCAATAGGAGAGATGGTTCAAATTTTCATAAATACAAATTGCTTTCGTTGCCTAAATCTCCAACCTATGAATATTATCTCGATTGGTTTCAGATGTTGCAAGCTTTTCGTTTAGATTTGTTTTTTCACGAGAAACTTTTTGTTCTCGATGAAATGGAAAAATCGTTTGGATACGATTTATTCATCGGAAACAACCGAGCAATGGTTTATGAGCTAAATAAAGACTTAAAAAACGCAGAAGTCGAGTTTATTCGACTTTCTCGTACAGATTCATCGGATTTGAGATTAATGTTTCAGCTCAAAAATTTCTATGATCGCAATGGCAAAACAGCTAATGCTCAGGAAGTTCAGAAAATTATTGACTCGCAAAATTCAAAAAATATCTCTGGATATGTAAGCGATAATTTGATGTACTTATCAAGTGGTAAGATGGATTTGTTTTATGAAAATCTCATCGAGTCTTTTAGAAACGACGAAGAGTTCACAGTTCAACAAAAATTGCTCAATCTTCAGGAAATAATCAGTCGACCAATTTCTCTGAATTTCGATTCAATTTGTCAGGCTTTCGAAGTTTTATGTGAAACATACAGTAGCGATCTTTTGCCTTACTTGAATTATTCGTCTTACCTGATGATGAATGACCAAACCGAAAAGACTATCGAAGTTTTGAAATCAGCTATCGATGTCGACAAATCTAATTTTGAAATCTGGAAACGACTTTTCAAAGTTTTGACTATTACAGAAGAATATCCAGATCTTTTTGATTTAACAAATCAGGCATTGGATTGTTTTCCCGAAATGTCGGAAGTTTATCTTTTTCATGGAATAGCTAATATCTATTTAGGCCGTTTGAAGGATGCCAATGATGATTTGCAAACTTCTATCGACATGGGATTGATGTTCACTGATTCATATTCGCATTATACTTTCTATAATGGCGTTTTGCTTTATTTGCAAGGTGATTCAGGAGCTTTCGATTGGTTCAGGACCTACGAGAATTTCCACATCGATGATTATTATTTACAAATACAATATGCGTATTTTATAATAGATTCCGGCAAGAATCTTCGTCATGCCGAATCTATTATAAATCACTATGCTAACGATCCTAATCTTAATTACTACTTCTATTTCGTTAGAGCGTATTTCCATCTTAAAAGCAATAATCTGGAGCAATCTCGTGACGATATCCAGGAAGCTATAAATATGGATTCTTCCAAGTATCATGTTTATAACTTGGCTGGTGATATATTCGCCAAGTCGGGAGATTGCACCAATGCTGTTGTCTATTGGAATCAGGCTATAGATCGCGGTGGCAATTCTACTTTGATAAGCAAAAAAATTCAAAATTGTAAAAAATAGATATTATGAAAGTAAAATACGTATTATTCGCTTTGATGGTTTCGCTTCTGTTCATGTCGTGCAAAGGCAAGAAGAAGTCAGCTAATGCAGATAATAATGCTGTTAATCAAGAAGTTACAGTAAAACCATTCACCGTTGATGAATCACTTTTGAAAATTTCGAAAGAGGTTTACAATTATCGTGACGATTACAAGACATTGGAAGAACAGTTTCAGTTGAAACTCCAATCACCTGATCTCAATCATACATTGTCGGGTACAATGCGCATTGCTCCCGATTCTCTGATTTGGATGCAGGTGAAGGCAATGGGAATCGAAGTTGCCCGAGCCAAGTTTACAACTGACTCTGTTTTTATTGTTGTTAAGCTCAAAAATCAGTATTTCAAGGGCGATTACAAGTATGTTAGGAATTTGATTCCAATAGCAGTTGATTTCAATTCTCTACAATCTATTTTCATGAATAGAATGTTTCTTTTCCCAGAAAATAAGATTGAGAATTTGCCTCTATTTTCAATGTCGATGCTCAATTCTAAAACTCTGGAGCTGAATTCATTACCTAATGCAGATTATGTTAAGAATTTGCGCTACGACAATGTTATTAATATTGATACTGAAATTAAAAGAATGATACAGTCTAAACTCATTTTTCCTGTTCAGGGAAAGACTGCAACTGTATCTTATTCCGATTATCAGGATTTCAATGGATATCTTATTCCCAAGGAGATGGAAATTGTGATGGACAGCTATAATCTTGGCTTCAGCATCAATAAGGTAAATATCAATAAGTCTTTGACTTATCCATTGAGCATTCCAGATAGTTACAAACCTTTTTAATTTAAATGAAAAAGTTAATAAAAATATTATTTTCTTTAGTTTTAGCTTGCTTTCAGGCGCAATCATATTCACAGGTTGCGCTTGAGGAGCAATCTTCGTTCTTGGATTCTGTTCTTACCGATTTGCAGAACTCCAAAGATCCCCTTATGTCTATTGATATTCTGGATCAGCAGCTTAATATCAAGGCTGCAATAATTGATAAAATAAAGTTTCAGATTGTTCAGATAGATAAGGACATACGCAACAACGAAGTTTATTACGAACGCCTGAATTCCCAGCTCGATCATGAAAAAGACATTTATTCCGATCTTTTGATAAGAGCTTACCGTCTTAATAGCCTTGTTCACGAAAAATTTGATATTTTTTCGCTTGATAATCTTTATGTTACCTATCGCAGATTCCTTTATATCAAATGGATGGCCGATTATCGCAAAAAGAAGATTTATCAAATCAACAATCTTAAGACTCAGATAGCTAATGTGGTTCAGGATCTTGACAACGACAAGCGTGAAAAGAGTCAATTAGCGTCCAAGATAGGAGTGGAGGAATCGTTCATCAAGCAATATACGGCTTCCAAATCGCGCATTATCCGCGATCTGAACAATCAGCAGAACCGTCAAGGAGAACGAATTAACCGTAATAATCTTGATTCTATCATTGACAACAATCTGATAACGTCGGATTTCAATGCTGACAGCACTATACTTTTCCAGGTTCAGAAAGGTTATCTGATGTGGCCAGTCAAAAAGGCTGTAATCATCAATACTTACGGAGTAAAACCACATCCAGTTTACGACAAAGTAACCGTAAAGAACGATGGAATAGATTTCTGCGTGCCGTCTGATTCTGATGTTCAATGCGTTTATAATGGTGTTGTTGCCAAAATTACAACATTACCAACCGGCAAATACGTTGTAATAATACGTCACGGCAAATATTTCACCGTTTACAATGGTCTTGATGATGTGGATGTAGACGAGGGCGATGATATCGAGAAAGGGGAGGAGATTGGTTCTTTTGATACCGACCAAACCCATTCAATGTTGAATTTCCAGATTTGGCTGGGTTCAGAGACCCTGGATCCCCAAAAATGGCTTATTAAATTACCAAAGAAATAATGGAGTCCAATTTTAGTGTCATAGAAGGTAAATTAAACGATTTTGTCAACAAGTTCTATCTCAATAGAATTGTTATTGGACTTGTATTGTCGTTATTGTTTGCAATAGTTTCTTTTTTCACTGTTTCGATGGTGGAATCGGTAGCCTTTATGTCACCATTTACCAAGACAGTAATTTTTTATTTCTTGCTTTTTATATTGGCCTCCATATTTATATTTTTTGTTTTAATACCGCTATTCAAATTTCTGAAAATTATACCATTCCTCACTCAGGAAGAAGCCGCTGAAATCATTTCGAATCATTTCCCTGAGTCCCAGGATTTGCTTATCAATATCCTACAACTCAATTCCAGCAATCAGTCAGATCTTTTGATAGCAGCTATTAACCAAAAGATTTCTTTAATAAGTCCTTTGAACTTTGTAAATGCTATTAATTTCTGGAAAACATCAAAGTTTTTATTTGTTTCCTTAGGAATTTTAGCTATTTTAATTGCGTTTGGCTCTATTTTCAACCGTAATTTTGCGCAAGGTTCTCAAAGATTTCTCAATTATTCTACTTATTATGTTCCTGAGAATCCGTATTCAATTGATATTTTGAATGACAGTCTCTATTGTGCTTATGGTGATGATTTTACTCTTCGCCTAAAATCTTTCGGCCCGTCTATTTTGAAAGACATTTTTATAAGCTCAGACCAGTTTAATGTCCGCATGAACTCCGATTCAGCTGATTGTTTTTCTTATACATTGCGTAATGTTACTTCGGATATTGAGTTTTCTTTCAATTATCTCGATTTTACATCTGAGAAACATAAAATATCCGTTGTTCATAAACCGACTATAATTAATTCTACACTTACAATTTATCCTCCTGCCTATACTGGTTTGGATGTTATCGTTACTGATAATTTCAGTGACTTTACAGCACCATTTGGTTCTACTTTGGCTTGGTCCTTTAATGTTTCACATGCAACAATTTTCAATTTTTATTGCGATAGCGTTGCTCAAGAAGTAAACCATGCAGTAGAAAATCTTCAGGTTCATACAAAAGCTTTGAAACCTTTCGATTATTATTATTCAGCAGTGGGAGAGGGAGGTCTTTCTGTGAATTCGAATTTGTTTCACGTGAATCTTTTGCCTGACTATTCGCCTCAGATTGTGGCAGTTTCAGCTGTTGATTCAAGTTCAGCTAATGGCGTTTTCTTCTCCGGTCACATATCAGATGATTATGGTTTTCATAGCTTGAGTTTCAAATATTTTGATTCCAACAATCCCAAGGATGTTCATTCAGCTGATATAGAGTTGCGTAAAGCAATTTCCCAGGATTTTTATTATTATTTCGATTTCAGCAATCTTTCTAAGTCCGTTTCCTATTATTTTGAAGTTAAAGATAACGATGCAATTTCTGGTTTTAAGTCAGCTAAAACCCCACTTTCTATTTATACTACTATTACAAATGAGGAAAAACAAGAACGAGTTGACAATCTGAACTCTTCAATTTTTGATAAAATTGATGAAGCCCAACGTCTTTTACGTGAATTAAATAACGATTTGAATGATTTTCAGAAAAACATTTCTTCTAATAATCAAATTTCTGATTGGGAAAAACAACTCAAAATTGATAATTTGATGCAAAAGCAGGAGAAATTATCTGAACTTATGAATGATCTTTCACAGGATAATATGTCAAAAAATGCTTTCGAGAATCAATTAAATAACAAATTATCTCAAGAATTGCTCGATAAACAGCATCAGTTGCAGGAAATGTGGGAGAGTTTGATGTCGGATGACATTAAGGAATTGCTTGATAAAATTGAGCAAATGAAGAATTCTCTTACTGAAAAGAACCTTCGTGATAATATTCAGGACCTGAAATTTGATTTCAATCAGATTTCAGAACAGCTTGACCGCAACAGCGAGTTGATGAAAATGTATAATATCGACAACAAACTACATAATCTTAGTGACGATTTGAAGCAGATGTCTGATAAATATAAGGATTTGTCTAAGGAAATGAAGTTCAATAAGTCTTCCAGAGAAGAATCATTATCTGATAAAATGCAGGATTTCAACAAAGATTTTGATAAATTAAAGGATAGTTACAATGATTTATTGAAGCAAAACGAGCAACTTGGCGATAATAAATTGGATCTTCAAGACTTGGAAAAGCAATTTGATCAAGTTAAAAACGAGCTTAATTTCCAGAAAAACGAGACTGAATCTTTGGAAAAAGACCTTGGATTGAAGCCTCTGGAGTCTGATTTTGATGCACTTGATAAGTCTAATTCAGATAAAAATTCACAGAAAGCTGACGAGGATAACAATGAAAATGTATCAGCTGATAAAAAAACAGGAAATAATGACTCGAAAAATGGGTCCGAATCTAATGATTTGGATTCAAACAAAGAGTCAGATCCCAACGATTCTGATTCAAAAAGTGATGTATCAGCTGAAAAAAATCGTAATAATTCCGGTAATAAAGATGATAAATCTGATACTGGAGTGAATAATAATAATGAACAAAATGCTTCTGATTCCGACAAAAACAATCAAAAATCTGATTCAGGATCTAATAAAAATGGCTCAAAAAATACAAATGAGAAGCAAAGACGTGATAATATTTCTCAACAAATGGAGCAAACTTCCGAGGAGATGGAGGATTTGTCCAAGGAAATGAACGGTCTTAAAAAGAAAAATCAGCAGAAAAAGCGTCAAGAAAACTTAAATGATATCCGTCAAATTCTTGATAATTTGATTGCTATTTCGTTTAATCAGGAAAAGTTGATTAATAACTTGAATCTGAATACGCAAACTGTCTATATTCAAACTGAATTGCTTCGTGATCAGAATTCAATAATTAAGGATTTTGCATTGGTTCAGGATTCAATTTATGCTTTGGCCAAACGTTCTCCTGAGTTAGGTCATGAAGTTTATAATAAAATAGATAATATTCATACTCAATTCAATCAGGTTTTGAAGGGAGTTGAGAGTGGTTCACGTTCTTCTGTGGCCACTTATATGCAGACTTTGTTGACGTATTTCAATGATTTGAGCTTGATTTTCGATCAGATTGCAGACAATATGCAGAAGCAACAGCAAGAAGGAGAGGAGGGCGAAGATTCAGAGGAATCGGTTGAAACCCGTAACAAAAAGGAAAATCAACGCCGACAGCAACGCACTCAGCAGATGAAGACTCAGCAACAGATGCTTAAACAACAACTTCAACGTATGCTTCAGCAATTACAGAATGGCGATAAGATGTCTTCTCAACAACTTGCCGAGGCTTTGCGTCAACAGGAAATGATGATGCAGCAACTCCAAGAGATGCAAAATGGCAAAGGTGTTTCTCAACAGGAACAACAATTGATGAATCAAATCCAGCAAATGATGGATGAGAACAAGCGTGATATTGTAAATAAGAACATTACTAAGCGCTTGGTAGAGCGTCAAAATCTTGTCTTCAATAAGCTTTTAGATTTAGAAAAAGCCGAAAAAGAACAAGATTACGACGATAAACGTGAAAGTAAACAAGGTTTTGATTTTCAGAACAACAATTCTCAGAATCTAAACCTGAAGTTGAAGGATTTTGGTGTTAAGGAATTTATACATTCTGCGCCCGTAAACCTCAACCTTTTTTATCAAAACAAGTATAACGATTACATTCAAAATATAGATTAGTGTTTCACATGAAAAAGTCTTTATCTTTTCAGACGAGTATCGATAATATAATCTTGGCCGAGAATTTTATCGATTCCATCAGTTCGGAGAATCAGATCTCCGAGGAGATTTATGGCAACATTCTTATCGCAACAACCGAGGCTGTGGTGAATGCGGTAAAGCATGGTAACCGTCTCGATTCATCCAAATTCATATTTTTGGATGCAACGGTAGGGAATGGATTGCTGGAGATTTGCGTCAAGGACGAGGGCCTTGGCTTTGATTTTACAAATCTTCCTGACCCAACTTTGCCTGAAAATCTCTTAAAATTTAGTGGCCGAGGTATATATTTGATCAAGAGTTTATCGGACGGGATAGAATTCTTGGAAGGTGGAACATTGATAAAAATGACTTTTAAATTGTAAATTATGGCTTTCAGTTTCAATTTTGAGGATGTACAATTCGAACTTCCGGAGATCAAGAAGCTTGAGGATTGGATAGGTTTTGCTATTCAAAACGAGGACTGTTTCACGGGAAACGTAACTTATATATTCT
The DNA here is from genome assembly GCA_045640025.1 of Bacteroidales bacterium. GTDB lineage: Bacteria > Bacteroidota > Bacteroidia > Bacteroidales > UBA3824 > UBA3824. The sequence goes on along the minus strand of JAZUEG010000552.1, from coordinate 23,306 downwards.
GCTCTGATGAGTATTTGCTAAATGTGAATAAGCAATATCTCAATCATGATTACTATACAGATATCATCACTTTTGATTATGTGAAAGATAGTGTCATTAGCGGAGATATGTTCATCAGTGCCGATACTATACGAAGTAATGCCGAAATTTATGGCGTAAGTTTCGAAAATGAATTGCTCCGTGTAATGATCCACGGCGTAATGCATCTCGTAGGTTATGATGATTTGACCGATGAACAGGAGGCTGAGATTCATAAAATGGAAGATTTTTATCTTGATAAATTCTATAAAGATTTCGTGAAATGATAGAAGAGTATGATGTAATTGTGATAGGAGCGGGGCATGCCGGATGCGAGGCTGCGGCAGCTTCGGCAAGACTTGGCGTTAGAACTTTGCTGATAACTATGGACATGGCGAAGTTTGGGCAAATGTCTTGCAATCCTGCTATTGGCGGAATTGCGAAAGGCCAGATTGTTCGCGAAATCGATGCTTTGGGCGGTTTGACGGGAATAGTTACCGACATGAGTTCTATTCAGTTCAGGATGTTGAACCGTTCCAAAGGTCCTGCTATGTGGTCTCCAAGGGCTCAGTGTGACCGCGTGAAATTCTCTATTTTCTGGCGTGATCAGCTCGAAAAGATTCCTAATCTATATTTCTGGCAGGATACTGTTAGCAAGATTTGTGTGGAAGAGGGTAGGGTAGTGGGCATTGAGACTGTGTTTGGTGTGCAATTCAAATGCAATAAAGTTGTCATTACGGCCGGAACTTTCCTCAACGGCCTTATGCATGTAGGCGAAAATCAATATAAAGGAGGGCGAATCGGTGAGATTCCGGCGCATGGCTTAACAGAAACCCTGCTATTAGCTGGGATAAAAACCGGCAGAATGAAGACCGGAACTCCTGCACGAATTGATGGAAGAACTATAGATTTTTCGGCGATGACACCACAAGCTGGCGATTCTGCTGAAGATTCTTTCTCCTATATGGCGCACAAGATTCAGAAACTTCCGCAGAGAGAATGCTATATTTCTTATACTAATCCAGAGGTTCATGAAGAATTGAGGAAGGGTTTTGACCGCAGTCCGCTTTTCAATGGAACTATAAAATCAACTGGGCCGAGGTATTGTCCGTCGGTGGAGACCAAGATTGTGACATTCGCTGATAAGAATTCTCATCCTGTTTTTCTGGAGCCGGAGGGTACTGATACTTGCGAATATTATCTCAACGGGTTCTCTTCTTCGCTTCCGTTTGAGGTTCAGTATTCCGCCATCCGCAAAATTCCCGGACTTGAAAACTGCAAGATTTTCCGTCCTGGATATGCCATTGAATATGATTATTTCGATCCTACTCAGTTGCTTCATACCTTGGAATCGAAGGTTGTCAAGGGTTGTTATTTTGCCGGTCAGGTGAATGGAACCACAGGATATGAGGAGGCTGCGTGTCAAGGGCTATTAGCTGGAATAAATGCTGCGCTGAGTTTTCAGGGTAGGGAAGAGGTGGTGCTTTCGAGGAAGGATGCCTACATTGGCGTTCTTATAGATGACCTCGTAACCAAAGGTGTTGATGAACCTTACCGAATGTTTACTTCACGATCGGAATACAGAATTCTTTTACGTCAGGATAATGCGGATGAGCGCTTAACCAAGCGAGGTTTTGATATCGGTTTGGCTGATGAAGAACGTTACATGACTTACAAAGCGAAGGCTGATAACGTAGAAAGGATTCTTGAGTTTTGCAAGTCGACTTCTGTTTCATGTGAAAAAATCAACGGTTATCTTGAATCGAAGGGCGGTAAGCCGATGGTTCAGGGCAATAAGTTGAGTGCTGTTGTTCTGAGAACAGAAGTGGCTCTCGAGGAACTCAAGGATGTTTTTCCGTTCTTGAAAAAGTTCAGCCATCATGAAATTGAATCAGCTGAAATAAAACTTAAGTATCAGGGCTATATTGATAGGGAAGAGCAGACAGCTGATAAGCTGTCCCGTCTTGATTATGTCAAGATTCCTGAAAATATGGATTTCGAATCGTTGAAGTCGCTATCTACCGAGTGCCGACAGAAACTTACGAGGATCCGTCCAGCTAATATCGGTCAAGCGTCAAGAATTCCTGGTGTGAGTCCATCTGATATCAATACACTTTTGATTCATCTCGGACGTTAATTGTTTCGTGTGAAACGAAAATAGGGTAGGAGTATGGATGAAAAATCTCTTGAATACAAAGTAAAAACATTGCCGCTTTCGCCGGGAGTTTATAATTTTCTCGACGAGAACGGCACTGTAATTTATGTGGGCAAGGCCAAGAATTTGCGGAATCGAGTGTCAAGTTATTTCCGCGAAAAGAATCAAGTGGGCAAGACTGCGATTCTTGTAAAGCATATCAAGGACCTGCTCCATATTTGCGTGGATACCGAAACTGATGCGCTTCTGCTGGAAAACAAACTCATAAAAAAGTTTCAGCCGAGGTACAATATTCTGCTGAAGGATGATAAAACTTATCCTTGGATCTGCATCAGCAAGGAGGATTTTCCTCGTGTGTTTTTTACCAGGACCAAGCTTAAAGACGGCGCGCAATATTTCGGGCCTTACACTTCGGTCTTTCAGATGAAGGAGATTCTTGAGATGTTCCGACGCCTGTATCAGCTACGCACCTGCCGAACAGTCTTCTTGGAGAGCAATGTGCAGGCCGGCAAGCATGAGGTTTGCCTCGATTATCATATCAAGAATTGCTGTGCGCCATGTATAGGCAAGGTCTCGAAAACCGAATACAATTCGTATATCGAGAATATCAGGAAGATTCTAAGTGGCAGAACTGGCGACGTGCTTGGCGCGATGCGTGCGCAGATGATGCAACTTGCCGAGAATCTGGAATTCGAGAAGGCCCAGCTGATAAAGGAAAAATACGACGTGCTCGATAATTACCACGCCAAGAATGTGATCTCGGTGAAGGTTTTCAATACGGTGGAGGTTTATACAATCCTGAAGGACGAGCGCGACGATTACTATTACGTGAATTTCATGAAGGTGAGCAACTGCACGATAATCCGTTCCTTTACCCGCGAGATCAAGGATAGGGTAGAGGAGGACCCAGTTGACATTCTCACCACCACTATCACGGATATTCATTTCTCGGAACTCAATATCGGCGAGGAGGCTCAGGAGCTGATACTGCCTATGGAGATTGATTTCGAGTTTGAAAATTTCAAGATTACTGTTCCCAAGACTGGCGACAAGAAACAGCTCTTGAATTGGTCGCTCAGGAATTGCCGTTTGTTTATGGATCAGCAACAGCGACAGCGTTCGCTCGTGGATCCCGATGCCTCCACAAATAACCTGATGAAACGCATGAAGGAGGATCTTCAGCTTTCGGTGGAGCCACGTCATATTGAGTGTTTCGATAACTCGAATATTCAGGGTACTAACCCTGTTTCAAGTTGCGTGGTTTTCAGGAATGGCAAACCTTTCAAGAAGGATTACCGATTGTTCAATGTGAAGACCGTGGTAGGCGCCGATGACTTCGCCACAATGCGCGAGGTGGTTTATCGCAGATACAAACGTCTTTCCGAGGAAGGCAAGGAACTTCCGCAGTTGATAATTATAGATGGTGGCAAGGGTCAGCTGAGATGCGCTTTTGAAACTCTTCAGGCTTTGGGTCTGGAAAACAAAATCACAGTTGTTGGTCTTGCCAAAAGATTGGAGGAGATTTTTTATCCTAACGATCCGATACCTCTATATCTCGACAGGACTTCGCCGACTCTGAAAGTTGTCCAGCATCTCCGCGACGAGGCCCACCGTTTCGGAATCACCTTCCACCGAAACAAGAGATCGAAGGGAATGATTCATTCGGTGCTCGAGGATATTCCTGGCATCGGCGACAAGACCATCGGAAAACTTCTCACAACTTTCGGCTCGGTCAACAAAATTTCGGAACTTCCCATCATCGAGCTCCGAAAAGTGGTCGATCTTGGCAAGGCAGTGAAGATTTACCAACATTTTCATCCAGATGAGGAAATTCTGCACGATTTGTCGGAATCCAAAGAATCAGCCGAAAACGATTCAAATATTTGTGAGTCAGAAAATTAGAAAGATTTTTTAATAATAATATCCCGATTTCCTTTTGATGAGATTTCGTTTACTGAGTAATTGGACGAAATGATTCAAGGAAATTGGGATATTGTTTTTTTTGTTTGGTCGCTTCGCTCGAAAAAAACTTTTATTTCTCTTATCCTCTTTGAGATTTTCATAAAAAAAACAAAATACCCCGAAATTGCCACTTTTTAGGCTTGTTTCGGGATGTTTGCTATTGGGATGGTAAAGTTATCGGGGGGGGGCAGGACTTCGTCCTGTAGGCCGTTATTTTCGGTGCGTTTTTGGTTGAGTACGTTTCCTACCCTGATTGCCACGAGAACATTGTCGTCGGTCTGGGGCTGAACCTCGAAATCCTCCACTTTGGGCTTCCGCCAATCGGCGAGAATGTTTGCCAATGCTTCTTCCTGTTTCTGGAAGGGGAGCTCGTGGATTTGCAGGATTGTCTCCTTCAGTCTCTTTGATGAGAATGCCAATGAGCGGTTCTTGCCCTCTTTCCATCCAAACTGATCCTGAATGCCGTCGGAGAAGAGATAGATGATATCGTTTTCCTGCATCTCCATTCTGTTGTTGGTGAAATGCTCCTTCTCATTTATGAAAACTCCAATAGGCATTATGTCCTCGCGGATTGTTATTATCTCTTTGTCCCTAACTATGAGACAAGGACGGTGCGCGCCTGCAAACTGCATCTCGGTGCTTTGTTTGTCGAACATTACGAGGGCGAGGTCGATGCTGTCGTGAGGTTGGTTGCTTTCGTAGCTGGTCTGGTTCAACAGCTTCTTGAAAGTGTTCTTCACGCGGTCGAGAATCTCGCCGGCAGTGTAGTGTCGCTCTTCCTGATGCCTTGTTTCCTGCGTGAGTATCGATGTGCCGAGCATGCTGAGCATCGCGCCTGGCACTCCGTGACCTGTGCAGTCGCCCACGGCAAGGAGTTTGTATCTCGGTGTCTCGAGTACCCAGACAAAATCGCCTGATACCACGTCCCTTGGCGAGTAATACATTGCGAACTTTCCGAAAACCGATTCCATCTTCTCCCTGTTGGGCAGTATCGCCTTCTGGATAAGGCTGGCGTAGTTGATGCTGGATTTCAGGTCCTTGTTCTGAGAGTTGATGGTTTGCGAGAATTTCTCGAGCATCTGGTTGTTTATCAGGAGTTCCTCGTTCTGCATCACGATGGTGCTGTTAAGTTTCTTCGCCTTATGGTAGTTTCGCCTGATTACTATCACCATTACCAAAACTGAAACCATCACCAAAAAGATTATCATTATTATGAGGTTACGTATTCTGGTCTGGGCCTTTATCTCCATCAGGTTTGCCTTGGCTCTGTTTCGCTCATCGGTATTCAGCGTGCGCGCCATTATCAGCGATATCTTGAAAGCCTCTCTTTCGTTGTTCAATGTCTCCAGATACTTTTGGGCAAGAGTCTGATATTCATACGCTTCTTGATACTTTCCATTATGGCGTGCTATTATCTCGCGGAGGTCGTATTGGGTGGCCAGAAGCAAGTAGCTTGTATCGCCATGCTCTTGCAGTTGCTCCATCTCGCTTAGAAAATCCATTGCCTCGTTGTTCCTGTTTAGCCGGAGCAGTGCATCCATCTTGCTCAGTGTCAGCTCCCTCAGCTGAGACTGGTTTCTGCTTATTTTCACTATAGGGATTGCCTTGTTGATGTAGGCGAGCGAAGTGTCCAGGAGATTGGCACGTTTTTTTTCATTTGGTTCGCTAATGGCGAGATGGTAGTTGGCCAACCCGAGACATGCGTTGATTAAGTAATCTAAGTATTCTGTTTGGCCTTCCTGAATGTTTTGTGCATTTTCCAGAAGCTGGATGCTTAGTTCCAGAGATTTGTAATCGGGATTTACTTTGTTGTTGATGTAGCGGTATAGCTCCATCTCGCCAGAATATGCAAAGTATCTGGTAAGCATTTCGCGGTTGTTGAGCTTGTTCAGTATTGTATTAGCTCCATTAAGTGCTACTTTGGCAGAATCGAAAATGCCCGATTCATAGTGCGTTTTGGCCTTATCGAGCATCATGGAGGCTATTCCCAGCTGGTTGTCGACCTCGGATAAGGCTAACCGCGATTCGTTGAAATTTCGGCCTGCTATCGATGGATTGTTCATGGCTCCCGATACCACGCCGAGATTGTGATAAGCCTGTCCGAGCATGTAGATGTTTTTCAGCGAGTCGGCCATGAGCACGAGTGCGTGGCCGTTTCGGTATGCGTCGATGGTTCTACCGTTAATGTAGTTTACCCAAAACAAATTGTTGAAACACTGGGCTTCGGTTACCACGTCGTTTTTGTTATGAGAGTGCAACAGTTTCTGTCCTTCCGCCATTATCATCATATCGAGGTCGTATTTGTTGTGCGCCACCCAATCCACACGGGCAAGGTTTATGGTATCTACACCGTGGTCTTCAGTGGAGTCTGAGAGTTCCAGATGCTGACACGATGATGATAACGCTATGGCTATTGCTGCATATATAAAATAAGTCTTTTTTCGATGCATTGATTTTTTGTTTAATACAGGCAAAGGTAATTTATATATAAAAATCACACCAAATTTTGAGCCAAAAAAAAAGAGACGCATCCTGCAATGCGTCTCTTGGATATGTGTCTAAGCTTTGTATTTGGGATCGGTGGATAGGATGTTGCGCATCGACAGGCCTATTATCACGTTGTCGTCGGTCTGAGCGCAATCGTTCTGGGTTTTGTTTTTGCCTTTTTTCCAATTCTCTATTTCGCGGAGTATTATCTCCTTCTGCTCGCTGAATGGCTTCTGATAGTTTTGGAGAAGCATTTCGTTTAGTCGTCTGGATGAGAACGACGATGGAACAGGTCTTTCGGCCATCCATCCAAACTGATCCTGTATTCCGTCGGAGAACATGTAGATGTAGTCGTCTTCTTCCAGTTTCACCATGTGGTTTGTGAAATGCTCTTTCTCTATCGGGTATACTCCAATCGGCATCGGGTCGGCTTTGTACCGTATCAGCTCGCCGTTGCGTATTATGTATAGCGGACGCTGTGCTCCGGCGTAGTCAAGAGTGCGTGTAGGCTTATTGTATACTATTATCGCCATGTCGATGCTGTCTTTGGCTCCCTTGGCTGAGTAGTGTGTCTGGTTGAGAATTTTCTTGAACTCGGTGCGCGCATCGTCCAGAATCTCAGATGCGGTCTTGGGCTGGAAAGAAATTCTCCTAGTGGCGTGCTCCAGTATGTTGATACCAAGCATACTCAGCATTGCGCCCGGCACTCCGTGGCCTGTACAGTCGCAAACGGCAATGAGTTTCTGTCGTGCTGTCTCGTAGCTCCAGTAGTAATCGCCTGATACAATCTCCTTGGCCTTGTAGATTACAAGGTGGTCGCCGAAGATGTTCTGCATTTTTTCCTCGCTTGGCAGAATAGCCGTCTGTATGAGGCTTGCGTAGTTGATGCCTTCGGTTATTTCCTTGTTTTGCTTGGTTACCTCGTTGTTTATGATTTTTATCTCATCGTTTTGCGCCATTATCTTGTCGTTGAGAATTTTGCTTCTGCGCAAGTTCCGGTAGATGAGGATGGTGATTATCGTTATCGAAAGCAATACTATCACGCCAATCATCGTAATTGTGCGTTTGGCTTGTTGCTGACCGCGTATCTCCATCTTGGCGCGCATTTTTTCGCCCTGGCTCTGGTTTCGGGCCAGCTGAAGGCTTTTTGTGTACGAGTCGTCGTTGATGTTCTGACTGCTCTTGTAGAGGCTTGCCTTCTTGCCGTAAACCATTGCCTCCTGATATTTGCCTTCGGCTTCTGCTATTACTGCCTTGGTGGTGTAATATGCCTCCTGATGGATGTAGGCCGAATCCTCAATCGATTGCTGGTGGATTAATTCCACAATCTCCTTGGCTTCGGCTATTCTGTTCAGGTCTACCAATGTGTTTACCTGAATCAGGCGGAGCAGTTTGGCTTTTTCGGGCTGATTGCTGAAATTTGAGTATTCCAGAGCGTTGTCGATGTTTTCGAGTATATTGTTCTGGAGGTCGCGCCTTGCCATCGGGTTTGGAATGCCTTGCGCCAGAAAATAATTTGTTTCGGTAAGCGCAAGATTTACAATCTCTTCGGTATTGTGGTTTGGAGCTTTCTGGTTTAGGTTTTTGGCAGCTTCGAGCAATTCCTTGCTTTTCCTTATTAGGCTGATGTCGGGATTTGCGAGGTCGCTGGTGAATTTCTGCAGTTCCATCTCACCCTTGTAGGCTAAAGTCCTGGCAAACTCCATGTCGAGATTCATCATCTTTGTGAGACCAGTTGCCCTGTCGAGATATGCCGCAGCCGAATCGTAAACCATTGCATTGTAGCTTGCATTTCCCATGGCCAGGAATGTCCGTGCCATGTTGGCAGTGTCGCCCAGTCTCGCATATATTCCCAAAGCCTCAAAATAGTTTTTGCTGGCTATGGAGTAGTTGTTCATCCTGGCCAGTATTATACAGAGATCGAGATATCCGCGGGCCTGAATGTAGATGTTTTCGGTTCGCAGTCCAAGTTTGTCGATACTGTCGGCGTAGTTGTAGGCTTCCTGAAGCATTCCGCGCTGCAGGTAGCTGTCGTAATACTTGTGGTATATTTTAGCTAATGCCGTTTCATCGTTGTACTGCCTTGCCTGCTGCATGGCCTCGTTGTAGGCAAAATATAGAGAGTCGAGATTGGTATTACGGCTGTGTAAATCGTCGGAACTGAAATTAACATGCTTGCTCTGGGCTACCTGAGTGGCAAACTCATCATCGGGAGGTTTGCACGCTGGTATGAATAATGACGCAGACAGCATCAATATTCCGCCTTTTAGTAATAATTTCCTTATGTCTATATGTTTTCTCATATTTCAAGTGTTATTAGCTAAACTGCAAATATATTTATAATTGGCATAAAACCAAATATTTTTTTTTGTGCAAAATAAAAAAAAGACCGGCACTTAGGCCGGTCTTACTACTCAAAAATCAAACGTACAAGGAAAAACAAAAAAAATATCTTTGGTTTTGTGGGATATTAGAAGAACTGTACAGTGTAGCCAATCTTGTTGAAAGGCAACATCAGCAGCTCGGAGTATTCCTGACCGGTCTGCTCCATATCCTCATCGTCATCTGGGTAATGCCAGTTGATAGTAACATCATTGCCGTTTTTGTACAAAGTTTCCCACATGTTGAACATTTCGAGAAGAATCTTCGACGATGCTGTGTTGAAATAGTCCAACTTGAGATTTACAACTGTTTTTGCACAAGGATTCTTGCTGTATTCATCAATCCAGTCAATTACTGGCTGATAGAATGCAGTGACGTCCGCTGGGAACGACTTACCTGTAAATTCGCAAACACCTGTGTTGGGATCCATATCCACACCCGGGGTGTCTACCGACTGCTCTAAAATCAAGTGATCTATCATGGCTTATTGAGTTTTTGTCTTTATTGCTGTTCGTATCTTAAATTTTACTACTTCATAATGTAATAAAAATTATGCCAAACTTGCAATTTTTAAGTTATTTTTTTACCAAAATCGCGTTAGAGTGAGCAAAATAGTGCCATGTTGCTTACCTCGGTTGTTGAGTTATTAAGCAAGAAGCGGATGCTTACCTCATCTGGGTTTACCATCTCAGATACTGGCAGAAAATAGTAAACTGTAGCCCGGCGTGTGTGGTTGTCGAACTTGAAGGTGGTGATTTCATCCTCCTCATCTGTTGCGATATTTGGTATGGCAACAAACTCACTAAGCGATGAAGGCGAATAAAGATTAATTGTGTAGCAGATTACCTTGCCCTTGTCAGAATTGATAACGTTGACTTCCTTGATGGTAATGGAGGGGATGTCTAATGTTAGCATTTCTCTCTTTATTTGACAAGCACTGGCAATAAGAACAATCGCTACGAACATCATCAATAGTTTTGCTCTCATAACTTAATGTGATAGTTAAATTATACCAAAAACTTTCACTGCCCAAAGTTATGAAAAAAAAATTATATAAAGCAAAACTTTAAGCGAATATTTTTACAACTTTTTTCTTTGTAATTTATATTTGCTATCGTGAATAATCTTTTGATTCTAAGAATATTTCACATTTTGGGTTAAATCGTGGCGGTCGCCTTATTTTGTGCCCGTCATGGGCCTTATTCTCTATTTGCCCGACAAAGTCTTCTGATAGAGAACTGCGTTGTCGAGTATCTCAAGGCCTTTGGCTACAAACGGGTCGTTGTGCAGTGTGTAGCGTATTACTCCGTTGTCGTAGTAATACCTTTTTATGATCTCGGAGCCCAGGGCAAGGCGTATCTGCTCTTTGTAAGTTTCGAATTCTGCCGTTCTCCTGGCCATCAGCTCGGTGTGTACAGCCAATAGCATTTTTTTCGCGTCGGCCTCCGGATACTCCTGCTTTATCTGCTGCTCCAGGGTCTTCAGGCTCTTGTCGATGGGCGATTCGTAACTGTAGATCGATTGTCCGGCCCATTTCTTGAAGTCCATGAGGTCGGCATCAGAGATTTTGAATTCTTCGGGGCTGATGGCCTCGCTGTGTTTCTGCCGGTACTCTGTGGCGTAGTTGAAGATGATATTTTCGTTCAGCAAATTTTCCACAAAGTATGACATTGTGTCACTACTGACAAGTATGTCGGGCATTATACCGCCAGCATCCTTTACAGGTCTGCCATTTTTTGTCTTGAATGTCATGTACTGCGATTCGGTTATCGTGCTGGCCTTGCCCAACGAGTCCTTGTTGGAATAGTCGAGTTTCTGGATGCATCGGCCCGATGGTATGTAGTATTTGGCAGTAGTGATCTTCATCTTGGAATTGTAGATTAAATCCTTGGTGGACTGCACGAGGCCTTTGCCGTAGGTTTTTTCGCCTATCACCACTGCACGGTCCAGGTCCTGGAGCGCGCCTGATACTATCTCTGCAGCTGATGCCGAGTTGCTGTTTACCAATACTACGATGGGGATTTCGGTATCGAGGGCCGCGTTCTCGCATTTGAAGACTTTGTTCCACTCGGATACTCTACCGCGCATATCTACAACCGTTTCGCCTTTGTTTACAAAAAGGTTTACTATGTTGACAGCCTCTATGAGAAGTCCTCCGGGATTGTGGCGAAGGTCTATTACGAGTTTCTCTATCTTCTTGTCGGTTTTCAGCTTCATGAATGCGTCCTTGAATTCTTTTCCGCAGTCCTGGGTGAAGCTCGACAGGTTGATGTATCCGGTCTTGGGCGCTATCTCTCCGTAATATGTTACGCTCGGAATCTGTATGATTGCGCGTTTCATCTGGAGACTCATCGCTTTTCCGCCGCGGAGTATCGATAGGTTGGCATTGGTGCCGGGCTGACCTTTCAGCAGAATCTCCATCTCGTCGTGGTTTTTGCCATCCAGACTGCTTCCGTTTATGGCGGTTATTATGTCGCCTATCAGGATTCCGCTCTTGTCGGCCGGGGTGTCCTTGATTACGGATGTCACTGTGTATGTATCAGCTATCTTGGCCACCTCTATTCCTACACCGGCGTATCCTCCGGTGTGCATGAATCTCACGTCCTCCACCAGCGATTCGGGATAGTATACAGTGTATGGGTCGATGGATTCCAGCATCTTGTCCATGGCGGTCTTTATAAGCTCGCCGCTCGATACCTCGTCTACATACATTATCCTTACATTCTGCATCAGCGTGTGGAAAATCTCGAGATTCTTTATCAGCTCAAAATCATCGTCGTCGTTGAACTCCTGAGCATGGCTGTTAGCTGGCCAAATGGCGACTATAAGCGCCATAAATCCAACTATTGCCGTTTTGAATATTTTTTTGATTTTCATTGGCTTTTGAGTCTTATATTTAATCTTTAGTATAGCTGATGGCTATTCATCTTCGTCTTCCTCTTCCCAGTAGCCTATCTGGATGGTGGAAAGGCCTTCGTCGTCAAAAATTGCCATCAGGCTCAGATCGTCGAAGTAGAGGATTCTTTCCTTGGTCTCGTTGTCTATTTCCACCTGAGGGTCGGCGGCCTTGAGGTTGTGGGTGTATTTGATGAACTGCTCCTCGCTGTCTCCGAATTTTATCTTGTTGTCGAGAGTGTATTCGGGATTTACGCATAGTATCGAGCTCAGCTTGTAGAGGTCGTTGCCGTCTTCGTCTTCGTCGAGCTCAAAACTGAAGTCTGTCATCATTGTGTCGTAGAATAGGGTGAGGGTTTTGCCGTCGCCGTAGTCCTCTACCTCTCTGTCGTCTGGTTTTCCGAAAAGGTCTACGATCTCTTCTTCGGTCATTCCGAATTTGGCAGGTCCAATGCCCTGTCCGATTACTAAGTTCATTTTCATGTTTGTATTCTTTATTTATTTTTAATATTCTCTTTAGTGAAAAATGCTTTGCAGTACGTCCAGGCTTCGTATGTTGCTCAGGTTGTCGAAGCGGTAGGCGTAATACTCTATTATTTTTTCCAGCAGATAGCTTCTTTCAATGCCGCTGATGTCGATGTTTTCGCAGCTGATAATGTCGGTGTCAAGCATCTGGCTGAAAATCTTGCCGTAAGGCGGCCTTATCAGATGCGGTACTCCAATGTTGTCTTCCACAAACATCGACCGGGCGAGATCGAAACTCGGCCGGTTTTCCGAATACCTGTTGCCGGGATAGAATCCCATGTACTTGGCCAGCTGCATCAGGAATTTCAGGTGAAAGTTTTTTCCGCTGTATTCCGGCTGGTCCAGTATCTTTAGGCTGGTGGCTATGTATTCGTACATTATCTCGTTTTCCTCGGAGTAGGAGAGTACTCTCGACAGCATCTCAGCTAAGAACATTACCACGGCGGTTTTGCTTATGCTGAATGGTATGGTGGAATACGTGCGGCTGGGCGTTATCTTGCTGGCCTTGCGTATTCCCGCGCCATTAGCTCCAGTATACTCTATCTCGTTTTGGAATAGCGGCTGACAGTAGGGCAGGGCAGAGGCCTTGTTGCGCGATGATGGTATCACCACCGAAAACGACATTCTGCCATTCTGCTTGGTGAATGTGTTCACTATCAGCTTGTTGTCGCCGAATTTGGAGACGTGCAGTACTATGGCTTCGGTTTTCTCCATTTATTATTCTTTGGTTCGCTTCAGGGTAATGTTGTAGCAGTCGATGTGCTTGCTCTCGGTCTCGCTCGAGTGGTCGAGCACCCAGCCGCGCAGGCAGCTGATTCTTTTGCTGGAATCGGCCTCCAGCATTACCTCTATGTGGCGTTCCTTGCCGTCTTTCAGTATGTCGATTACCGAGTTGCGGGTTATGGTGCCGTCCTCGTATTCCACTATCAGGGTCATGGCCGGCTCTATGGTCTGGTCGTCCTTGTAATACGTGATGTCGGCGCCCAGTGTGTAGAGGCCCGGTCCGTTGGCCTTGATATTGAACGAGATCGGATTTTTTTCGCCGTCGAGCGGAAGGTTCCAGTTCTTTTTCATGTCCCAGATGTCGTTGGGCTCGCGCTCGGTGTTTATCTCGTATCTTGCGCGCTCGCTCTGCTCGTATTGGCTGGCTATCTTGATGGCCTCCCGGTATACGCTCTTGTATTTTTCGGGGTGGTTGATGTACCAGCGTATTGCATCCAGAAAATCCTTGCGGCTGATTCCCAGTTTGGCGAATACGTAGTTGTAGTACGACAGCGAATCGTTGTTTAGATTGCTGTCGCTCAGGCCTTTCAGGGTCATTATGGCGTCGGCGCGGTGTATCTCGAATATCGCCTGTGCGCATTGGGTCTGCGAGAGCGGCGGTCTCTGGTTTTCGCATGCTGTCAGCAGCATTGTTACTGTGGCAGCTAATAGTGCAAATTTTTTAAGCATCTCTTGTTTTTTTTATTTGGTTACAAATTTACAAACTTTTTGTAAATTTGTCCCAAATTTTATTACAGCAGCCATGAATATCGAAGAATTACTTTCAAGAGCATTGAATCAGGAACCCCTCACTGTGGACGAGGGCGAGTATTTGTATAATAATGCGCCATTAGCTGCACTGAGCTATGTGGCCAATGAGATCAAGAACAAGTTGCGCCCCGAGGCCGACCGCAAGAAGGTGGGCTGGATAATAGACCGCAATATCAATCTATCGAATATCTGCTCCACAAGATGCAAGTTCTGTAATTTTTCGAGAAGCAAGAATGCTCCTGATGCTTATGTAACTACGATGGATGAGTACAAGCAGAAGATTAATGAGCTTTTCGCTGCCGGAGGACGCCAGATTCTGCTCCAGGGCGGCATGAACAAGGATATGGGGCTCGATTTTTATACTGGTCTTTTTTCGGAGCTGAAACGTGAGTTTCCCGGGCTGATACTTCATGCCCTGGGTCCGGCGGAGGTGGCTTATCTGAGCAAGGTGAGCAACCTCTCGTATTATGATACGCTGAAGACTCTCAACGAATCGGGACTCGACAGCCTGCCGGGTGCGGGTGCCGAGATTCTTGTGGACAGGGTTCGCAGGATTGTATCGCCGGCCAAGTGCACGGCTGCTGAATGGCTGGAGGTGATGCATCAGGCGCACGTGCTGAATCTCGCGACATCAGCTACCATGATGTTCGGTCATGTGGAGACAGTGCGCGAGCGCATAGAGCACCTTGTGGCGTTGCGCGAGACTCAGAGCCGCAAGCCTGACTATTCCGAGGGCTTCATTACTTTTATTCCATGGCCGTTCTGGAGCGAAGGCACTCGCCTGGAGAAGGAGATGGGGGCGTTCGCCAGGATTGAGGGCGACGAATATGTCCGTATGATTGCGATATCGAGAATTATGCTTACCAATATCAGGAATATACAGGCCTCGTGGCTTACTGTGGGAAAGGGCGTGGCGCAGGTTTGCCTGCACTCGGGCGCCAACGACTTCGGGTCCATAATGATGGAGGAGCACGTGGTGTCGTCGGCCGGTGCCAACTACTCGCTCGATAAGAACGAGATGGTAATCGCCATCCGCGAGGCTGGCTTCATCCCTTGCCGCAGAAATTCAAGATACGAATGGGAGGAGAGTCTTTAAACTTTACACTTTAAGCTTTACTCTTTACATCACCACGTCTTCCAGCAGGCGGATTTCCATCTTGTCGGTGCGAAGAGACACTTTGGCTCCAACGGGAAGGGTGCATCGCGATTTTACGTGGCCGAAGCTGAAATCTTTTACTACCGGGATATCGAGTCCTGATACAAAATCGTTGAGAACTTCCTGGAGGGCAAGGCTGTTGTCGCCCTGGGCCTCGCATCCCTGCATCTTGCCGAAGATTATTCCCTTGAGTCCGCTCATGTTTTTAGTGTTGCGGATGTGTGTGAGCATACGGTCCACCTTGTAGGGCGGCTCGTTGATTTCTTCCACGAAGAGGATCTTGTTGTGGAGGGTGTAGTCGTATTTTGTGCCTATCAGCTGCTCCAGTAATGTAAGATTGCCGCCTATGAGAGTGCCCTGCGCGCGGCCGGCTTTCATTACCACGCCGTCGCCCGATTGCGGCTCGCAGAGTATCTTGTATCCGCGGGATCCGTGGCTGAAAATATTCCACATTGAGGTTCGCGTATATTCTGTGTCCTCGGGCACCAGCATTGATGAGTGGAATGTCACGAGGTTGGTTTTCTTCCAGATGGCCATTGTGAGGGCGGTGATGTCGGAATATCCGCCTATGATTTTGGGATTGCGTGCTATGAGGTCGTAGTCCAGAAGGTCCAGTATACGTGTGGTGCCGTATCCGCCTCGTGCACAGATAATTGCCTTTACGTCGGGATTTGCGAACATGGAGTTTATCTGCTGGGCGCGGGCCTCGTCGCTGCCGGCAAGATAGCCGTTGCGTGATAATACGCCATTAGCTGCCAATGGCTTGTATCCGGCATGGAGTATCTTGCCCTCGGCGCTGTGTAGCTGTGCCTCGCTGATGGGGCCGGCGGGCGCTATGATGCCTATTGTATCGCCGTGATGTAGGTGTGGAGCTATCATTTCTTTGTGTTTTTTGTTATTAGGCCTGCAAATTTCAGATTTTTTTTCAAAAATACAAATATTTAACATTGTTAAGTGCCGATATTACCTTACTTTTGTATCAAATTTTATAAATTAGGATTATTGTAATTAATCGAGAATAAGTATGAAAAAATTGCTATTGTTGGCGATTATGTTTTTGATGTCGGCGGCCGGCCGTGCGCAGATTATACTCCAGGGCGATGAGCTCAAGGATCCGGAGCGTGTATCGAGGGCCAGGACCTACGCCGCCAGAATAGAGAACCATGATACCATACTCATGGTGCAGCATTATCCTATAGTGATAAAGCCGAAGCTCATCCTGCGTACCAAGCGCCAGAAACAGGCTTACGACAGGCTTACATACAATGTCAAGAAGGTTTGGCCATACGCCAAGCTCATCAAGAAAGTATATCGCGAGCTTACCGATTCGATATCGAAGATTCCTACCGAGAAAGAGCAGAAGGAATTTGTGAAAGCCCAGGAGAAGAAGCTCCGAGCCCAGTTTGAGGACGAGCTTGTGCATCTGAGCATCACCCAGGGCCGAATACTCATCAAGCTGGTGGACCGCGAGACCGGAAGCACTACCTACGAGGTGCTCAAGGACCTGAAGGGCGGTTTCAACGCGTTTCTGTTTCAGGGAATTGCACGTCTGTTTGGCAGCAACCTGAAATCCGAATACGATGCCACCATGGAAGACCGCATGATAGAGGATATCATCATAAGGATAGAGAATGGAGAACTGTAAGTAATTATAATACCATGTACGAATATATATCAGGAATTTTGGCCGAGCTCAATCCGTCGTACGCCGTTGTGGAAAATGGCGGCGGCATCGGCTGGCTCATCAACATATCATTGAACACCTATTCTCAGCTCGAGAATCAGGAAAAAGCAAAATTATATGTCCACCACGTTGTGAGGGAAGACACTCAGCAGCTCTACGGGTTTGCCGATAAGAGCGAGCGCGAGATATTCCGCATGCTCATAGATGTATCGGGCATTGGCCCCAATACCGCCAGGGTGATACTCTCGTCGATGAGTCCGGCAGAGCTGCAGGCCGCTATCCTCCAGGAAAACGCCAAGCTGATAGGCAAGGTTAAGGGCATTGGCCCCAAGACTGCCCAGCGTGTGGTAATAGAGCTCAAGGACAAGATAGCCAAGGCCGATGTGATGGATGGAGCTAATGGCGTAGCTAATGTGCAGGCCACAGGCACCCACCGCGAGGAGGCTCTGGCTGCTCTCATAATGCTCGGATACCAGAAGGGACAGGCCGACAAGGCTATAGACCAGGCTCTGGCATCCAACCCGAGAATGAGCACCGAGGACCTCATAAAATTTGCTTTAAGAAACGTTAAGTAGCCACATGAAAAAAATTAACCGAACTATAGGTTTCGCCGGAGCATTCGCAATTATCGCAGCTTCGTTTTTCTCGTCGGGAGCCCACAACTCCCTGTCGGATAATGCTGTGCCGTATAGGGAGCTGATGGCCAAACCAAGAGTTGAGTCGGATTCGGGCATCCCCACCAATAGGGAGCGCAGGAATTTCCCTGTTCAGCTCAAGGACCCTGACAACATAACCACCGAGACCAGATACGACAACGCCTCCGGCCAGTACACCACCGTGCGCAAGGTGGGCGACCTGGAGATATCGAGACCTCAGCTGATATCGGCACAGGAGCACGACTCGGTGCAGAGCCGCACAGAGCTCAGGGAATACTGGCGACGTCAGATGATGGACCTCTACACCCTGAGCGACAAGAACAACCAGTCGGGCCTCAGCAGATATCTCAATCCCCGCATCAATGTAAACTTGCAGGGTTTCGACCGCGTGTTTGGCAGCAATATCATCGACATCAAGCCGCAGGGAAACGTGGAGGTGTCCATGGGTGTGGATATCAGCAAGGTAGACAACTTTACCCTGCCCAAGAAACAGAGAAACGATGTATCGTTTGATTTCGACATGAAACTCCAGGTGGGCGTTACCGGAACCATCGGCGACAAGATGAAGGTGGGCCTCAACTACAACACCGAGTCCACATTCGAATTCGAGAACGACCAGAAGGTGGAGTACATCGGCCACAGCGACGAGATAATCCAGCGCATAGAGTTCGGCAATGTCTCCATGCCGCTCAACGGCACACTCATTCAGGGAAGCACCACTCTCTTTGGCGTAAAGACCGACCTCAAGTTCGGACGGTTGACGGCATCAGCTGTACTATCGCAGCAGAAAGGCGAAACCAAAACCATAGAGGTAAACGCCGGAGCGGTTCAGCAGGAATTCTCGATACAAGCATCTGATTATGAGGCCAACCGCCACTTCTTCCTCAACCACTACTTCCGCAACAATTACGAGACCGCGCTCCAGAATCTGCCCACCATTACATCGGGCATCAATATCACCAAGATAGAGGTCTGGGTCACCAACACCAAGCTCTCCACCGACAATTCCAGAAACTCGGTGGCATTCCTCGACCTCGGCGAGCCGGAGGTCATCTACAACCGCTCGGCTGTCCGTAAGTCGGTAGGGGATTTTCCAGCTAATGGCGCAAATTCTCTCTACGCCCTCATTACCAACAGCTACAAGGCCATCCGCGACATCAACTCTGTAACAAGCACACTGAACGGACGTTTTGAGACCGGCACCGACTACGAGAAGATTGGAAACGCAAGAATGCTCTCGCAGTCGGAATACACGCTGAATCCTCAGCTCGGTTTCATATCGCTAAATACTTCACTGCAGGACGACGAGGTGCTGGCCGTGGCATACGAATATACATACAAGGGCAAGACCTACAAAGTAGGAGAGTTTTCCACCGAAATCAATACATCGGAGACACTCATCCTGAAGCTTCTGCGCGGCACGGCATTCTCGCCCAAGCTCCCCAACTGGAAGCTCATGATGAAAAACGTGTATTCGCTCAATGCCTACCAGGTGCAGAGCGAGGACTTCCGCCTTCAGATCAAATACCGCAACGACAAGACCGGAACCGACCTCAACTATCTGGAAGCCGGCGACATAGACGGAAAGATGCTCATCAAGGTGCTCAACCTCGACAATGCCAACACCAAGCTCGAGCGCATGCCTGATGGTGTATTCGATTTCATAGAAGGCGTAACGATAAACAGCGAGAAGGCCAAAATCTATCTCCCTCAGCTGGAACCTTTCGGCGACTATCTGGCCGAGAGAATCAACGACCCGTCGGCCGCCGCCAAATACACATTCCCTCAGCTGTACGACAGCACCAAGACTGTGGCCAAGCAGAATGCCGAAAAAGACAAATTCTACATTACCGGATCGTACAAGAGCAGCTCGGGAAGCGAGATCTCACTTAACGCTATGAACATAGAGGAAGGCTCGGTGAAGGTTACCTGCGGAGGCATGACCCTTACCGAGGGCTCCGATTACGTAGTGGATTATCTGCTGGGCTCGGTCAAGATTGTCAACGAGTCTATCCTTCAGGGAGGCAACAAGATACTGGTATCAGTAGAGAGCAATACTACATTCAACAGCACCACCAAGTCGCTCATGGGTACCCACCTCAATTACCAGTTCAGCGACAATTTCAACATCGGCGGTACCGTGATGAGGCTTTCCGAGAAAACCATGACCAACAAGGTATCGGTGGGCAGCGAGCCTATCAAAAACACCATCTGGGGACTCGATACCAGATACTCGACTCCGCTGCCCTTTCTCACAACCATCATCGACAAGCTTCCGCTGATATCCACCAAGGCCGACAGCAAGCTGAGCCTCGAGGGCGAGTTTGCGCAGCTTCTCCCGGGCCACAGTCGCAGCGTGGATAAGGCCGGCACTTGCTACATAGATGATTTTGAGAGCGCGCAGACCAAGATCGACGTGAAGTCGCTATCCAAGTGGGTGCTCGCATCCACACCGGGCGGCACCAAGCGTTTTGCCGAGGCATCGCTCAACAACGACCTTCGCTACGGCTACAACCGTTCGCTCCTGGCGTGGTACAATGTTTTGAGCGACCTTCAGGGCACATCTATTTCGAGTTCGGGAATTACTCCGGGCCATATCACCAAGGACGACCAGAGCAACCACTACGTACGCGCTGTATATGAGCGCGAGATTTTCCCAAATGCCCAGTCCATCAGCGGTATAAGCACTCAGCTTACGGTGCTTAATCTTGCATACTATCCTCAGGAGCGAGGCCCTTACAACTTTGATGTGGAGGGCGAGACCGGCATATCAGCTGGTATCAATGCCGATGGTAAGCTCAATAATCCTTCCAGCAGATGGGGCGGTATAATGAGGGAGCTTACTACCACCGATTTCGAGACTTCCAACATCGAGTATCTGGAATTCTGGATGCTCGACCCCTTCATCTACGAGCAGGAAGGCATGGGCGCCGACCTCTACTTCAATCTCGGACATGTGAGCGAGGATGTGCTCAAGGATTCCAGAAAATCATTCGAGAATGGTATCCCGTATCCGATGGACGAGAGCTACATAGACACCACGGCCTGGGGTGTGGTATCCACCAAGACATTCCTCGTAAACGCCTTCGACAACACCAACGGCGCCAAGGAGGCTCAGGACAAGGGTTTCGACGGTCTTGACGACGATGAGGAGCGTATCTTCCACCAGAAATATCTGGACCGCATCGCCAGGATGTACGGCACAGATTCGGAGGCTTATCAGCAGGCATACAATGACCCTTCAGCTGACAACTACCACTATTTTCGCGGATCCGACTACGACGGGCAGCGCCTCTCGATAGAGGAGGGGTACAAGCATTACAACGGATCGGAGGGCAACTCATCGGACCTCGGCGGCAACTCCAGCTACTCCACCATAAAGGACCGCTATCCCGATGTGGAGGATATCAACCTCGACAACACTCTCTCCGAGACCGAATCGTACTATCAGTACAAGGTTCACCTGAGCCCAGCTGATATGCGCATAGGTTCCAACTACATCACCGATATCGTGGAGAGCAATGTGAAAACCGTAAACGGCGAGCAGGAAGTAGTAAAATGGTATCAGTTCAAAGTGCCTATCTACGAGCCTGATAGCACAGTGGGTGCAATCTCCGACTTCAAGTCGATAAGGTTCTTGCGTATGTACCTTACCAATGCGCAGAAAAACATCATACTCCGATTTGCCGAGATGAACCTCGTGCGCGGCGACTGGCGAAAATACAACGCCACCATGACCGAGGCCGGAGAATTTGTAACCGATACCCAGTTCGACCAGGGAATCCTCGATATCACCAACGTGGGCCTGGAGGAGAACGGAAGCAAACAGCCTGTAAACTATCTGCTGCCTCCGGGCATAGAGCGCGAGCGCGACTACATGACCAATCAGATAGTGGAGCAGGACGAGAAGGCAATGGCGCTCCATGTCACCAACCTTCCCGACGGACAGGCCGTGGCAGCATACAAGACTGCCATGCTCGATCTCCGCCAGTACCGCAAGCTCAAGATGTATGTGCACGCCGAGGAGAAGGCCGGCGAAATCCTCAACGACGACGACCTCCACATCTTTGTGCGCCTGGGCTCCGACTACAAGGAAAACTATTACGAATACGAGATGCCCATCTCCGTGACTCCCGAGGGCTACTATGCCGACGACGACAACGGCCGTCTGGCTGTATGGCCATTGCAGAATAATGTGGAGATAATATTCGAGCAGCTTCAGCTCGTAAAACAGCAGCGCAACAATGCCGCACGCGAGCTTGGTCACAATGTGGCTGTCACCATGCCGTTTACAATGGAGAACGGCGACGGCAGCCGTATCACTATAATGGGAAATCCCAATGTGAGCAATATACGCACCATAATGATTGGTGTAAGAAATCCGGCCCAGTCGTCCAATGTGATGGAAGACGATGGAATGCCCAAGTCAGCCGAAATCTGGGTTAATGAGCTGAGACTCACCGATTTTGACGAGCAGGGCGGATGGGCTGCCCGCGGAAAGGCAGAGCTTCAGCTGGCCGACCTCGCCACTGTCACCATGACAGGATACATGCACACTCCGGGATTCGGCAGCATAGAGAAGCGTGTGCAGGAGCGCCATCAGGAAACTGTGTATCAGTACGATGTGAATACACTGGTTCAGCTGGGCAAATTCTTCAACAGCGACTACAACGTGCGAATGCCATTCTATTACGGATACTCCGAGAGCTACGAGCTTCCCAAATACAATCCGCTGGATCCCGATATCGAGCTCAATACCACATTGAAGGATCCACTGCTCTCCAAGGAGGAGAAAGACGAGGTGCGCGACCGCTCCATAACATACGAGCGCCGCAAGAGCCTCAACCTCACCAATGTGCACATGGAAGGCCGCAGCGACGAGGCCAAGCAGAACGCGCGCCTCCAGAAAGCCATCCGCCAGAATCCCGACAAAGACCCGTCGGAGATAAAGCTCGATGAGCCCAAGGCCAAGCAGAAACCATTCTACCACATATCCAACTTTACTGCGGGTATGGCCTACAGCGAATATTACATGCACGACATCACAGTGCAGAGCCAGCTCGAGAAGATATTGCAGTCTACTCTGGAATACAACTACACCTACAATCCCAAGAACTACAAGCCGTTCAGCAAGATCGGCTTCCTCAAAAACAAGTATCTCGCCATTATCCGCGATTTCAATTTCTATCTGCTGCCAACTATGATAGCCTTCAATGGAAACATAGACCGCAACTATTCGCAGATACAATACCGAAACGTGAATTCCAACGATACTTACCTCGATCCCACATACAGGAAGGATTTCAACTGGACTCGCCGCTACGAGCTCCGCTACAAGCTCTCGCAGAATCTCAAGCTCGATTTTTCAGCTAATAACGAGAGCCGTGTAAACCCCGACGGCAAGATCGACAACTACGCAACCGAGAAGGCCCGCGACCGCGACACCATCTTCATGCGCTACTTCGACCTGGGATACAATACACGCTACACCCAGAACATCAAGCTCAACTGGCAGACACCTGTCAACAAGATTCCGGGCCTCGGCTGGACATCGCTTAACGCAATCTACAATGCCGACTATGAATGGAACCGCGGTATCGACCCATTGCAAGTGGCATCGGGAATGTCATCAGATGTAATGACCATAGACCACGGCAACATCATCAACAATTCGGGAATCCTCACACTTAACGGATCGCTCAACTTCGAGCGTCTTTACAAGAACATCCCGTACTTCAAGAATGTGATGGGCCGTTTCGGCAAGGACGGCCGCAAGAAGGCCAACCACGACAAGAAGGAGGTCCGCTACACCAAATCCGGAATCAGATTCAACGGCGGCACACCGCGCAGCAT
>JAZUEG010000551.1:0-7581 GCA_045640025.1 Bacteroidales bacterium | reverse complement strand
CCGCTTGGCCTCCGACTTCGGTGCGCGACTGGGCATTGATGAAGTCCTTAACCTTGAGGCGTGCGGCCTCGTAAACCTCAGTCGCTTTCTCGGCCATATAGTGGACACCGCGGTGGATGTTGGCGTTGTACTGGGTGTAGAATTCCACAATGCGGTCTATCACGCACTGAGGCTTCTGTGTGGTGGCGGCGTTGTCGAAGTAAACAAGCGGCTTGCCGTAAATTGTCTGCTTAAGGATAGGAAACTCGTTCCTGATTTTCTCAATGTCCATTGTATTATATGTTTTTTCTCTCTGATTACACGGTCTCCGCAGGCTCGCAAGCGTCGCCAACGGTTATGCGTTTGACGCCTCTCCGAGGCTTCTATTATCTTCCGAAAATCTGTGTAATCAGTGTCATCTGTGCGATTTTTATAGTTTTCCGTTGATGGCTTCGGTGAGTCTGTCGGCGTAGTCGGCTGAGTCGATGTCGCTGATTACCTCGCCGAGGAATGCCTGGAGCATAAGGCCCTGGGCTGTTTTCTCACTGATGCCGCGGCTGCGCATATAGAAGATCTGGTCTTTGTCGAGCATTCCCGTTGTGGAGCCGTGCGAGCATTTTACGTCGTCGGCGTAGATTATCAGCTGGGGCTTGCTCTCTATGCGTGCGCTCTCGGTGAGAAGGATGTTGTTGTTTACCTGCGCTGTCTCGGTTTTCTGAGCGTCGCGCTCCACTTTCACAATTCCGAAGAAGTCGGCCTGACCGTTGCCGTTGGCTACGGTTCTTACTTTTTGGTAAGTGGCTGATTTGCCGGCCTTGTGGTCGATTACGGAATTGTATCTGAAACTCTGACCCTCGCCCGGCATTATGATTCCCGGTGCACGGAGTGTGCTTCCCTCTCCGATGATCTCGGCGTTGAGGTTAACTTTTACGTTTCCGCCGTTTATCATTGCTACCGAAACCATTACGTCGCAGTCGCGTCCTATTTCAACGTCGATATCGAAATCGCAATCGTATTTGCCGTCGAACAGCAAATGGAGTTTTGCGATACCGCCGTTTCTTACCTCAAGGCGTACCGAATCCACTTTTTCAGATTCCTTAAGTGGTTCCAATATGTATGTCTCGGACTGTCCGTCCACGAGGAAGTCCCAGTGTCCGATTCTTGGTTCTGTGTTGTCGCAGTTCATAATCGCTTCTCCTAATTACTTATACATTTCGTCGGCCTGTTTCTTGAGCTCGTCGTAGCCTGTGGTCTCGAGTTCGAGGGCGAGGTTCTTGTCGCCGGTCTTGATGATTCGGCCGTTGTAGAGCACGTGAACGATGTCTGGTGTGATGTAGTCAAGAAGTCTCTGATAGTGAGTGATTACGATGAATGCGTTGTTGGCGCTGCGGAGCTTGTTTACGCCTGTTGCCACGATGCGGAGGGCGTCGATATCAAGGCCCGAGTCGGTCTCGTCGAGGATGGCGAGCTTGGGGTCGAGCATTGCCATTTGGAATACCTCGAGTTTCTTCTTCTCGCCACCCGAGAATCCCTGATTTACAGAGCGGTTGTCGAGTTTTGAGTCGAGCTCCACGAATGCCTTTTTCTCCTTTATCATCTTGTTGATGGCAATCTTGTTGAGAGGCTCCTCGCCGCGGTATTTGCGCTGCTCGTTTACAGCGGCCTCCATAAAATTGTTGATGCTTACGCCGGGTATCTCTACGGGGTACTGGAATGCGAGGAATACTCCCTCGGCCGCGCGCTCCTCAGGTTTGAGGTCGAGGAGGTTTTTGCCGTCGAGTGTTACTGAGCCCTCGGTAACGGTGAATACCTCGTTGCCGGAGAGCACTGATGCCAATGTGCTTTTGCCGGAGCCGTTAGGACCCATAATGGCGTGAACCTCACCGGGTTTTACTGTGAGATTGATTCCTTTTAATATTTCCTTGCCTTCGATAGAGGCGTTTAAGTTCTTTATTTCGAGCATTGATTATTCAATTTTGATTTTTGATTTTTAATTTTTGATTTACAGCATTTTAGATTTTTAATTTTTGATTTTTGATTTTTAATGAATCGCAATCGAAAATCAAAAATCGAAAATCAAAAATGTACTATCCCACGCTTCCCTCCAATGTGAGCGAGAGGAGTTTCTTGGCCTCTACGGCGAATTCCATTGGGAGTTTTTTGAGGACGTCTTTTGCGAAGCCGTTTACGATGAGGCTTACGGCGTTTTCGGTGCTGATGCCTCGCTGACGGCAGTAGAAGAGCTGCTCGTCAGAGATTTTTGATGTGGTGGCCTCGTGCTCCAGTGTGGCGGTTTTGTTGGCGCATTCCACGTATGGGAATGTGTGGGCCCCGCACTGGCTGCCTATGAGGAGGCTGTCGCACTGTGAGTAGTTGCGGGCGTTGTCGGCTCCCTTGGCTACTTTCACGAGTCCTCGGTAAGAGTTGTTGCTGTGGCCCAACGAGATACCCTTGCTGATGATGGTAGATTTGGTGTTTTTGCCGATGTGGATCATCTTGGTGCCGGTATCAGCCTGCTGGTAGTTGTTGGTGACGGCCACCGAGTAGAACTCTGATGTGGAGTTGTCGCCCTGGAGTACTGTGGATGGGTATTTCCAGGTGATGGCGGATCCGGTCTCTACCTGTGTCCACGATATCTTGGAGTTTTGGCCGCGGCAGATTCCGCGCTTGGTTACAAAGTTGTAGATTCCGCCCTTGCCCTCCTTGTCGCCGGGGTACCAGTTCTGAACGGTGGAGTATTTTATCTCGGCGTTGTCTAATGCAACGAGCTCTACCACAGCGGCGTGCAGCTGACTCTCGTCACGCATTGGGGCTGTGCAGCCTTCCAGGTACGATACGTACGATCCCTCGTCGGCGATGATGAGGGTGCGCTCGAACTGTCCTGTCTTGGCGGCGTTGATTCTGAAGTATGTGCTCAGCTCCATTGGGCACCTTACGCCCTTGGGGATATATACGAACGATCCGTCGGTGAATACTGCGGAATTGAGTGCGGCGTAGAAGTTGTCGCCAACGGGAACCACCGATCCGAGGTATTTCTCGATGAGTTCGGGGTATTCGCGTACGGCCTCGCTGATGGCGCAGAATATCACGCCTTTTTCCTTGAGGGCCTCGCGCATTGTGGTGTGTACCGATGTGGAGTCGAAAACGGCGTCCACGGCCACGCCTGCGAGTTCTTTCTGCTCGCTGAGCGGGATTCCGAGTTTCTCGTATGTCTTTATCAGCTCGGGATCCACCTCGCTGATGTCGTTGTATTTGGCCTTTTTCTTGGGTGCGGCGTAGTATATGAGGTCCTGATAGTCAGGCTCTTCGAAATCGAGGTGAGCCCAGCGTGGCATTTTCATAGTCTGCCATTTCCTGTATGCCTTCAGTCTGAAATCGAGCATCGACTGTGGCTCGTTTCTGAGTGCCGACAGTCGGCGGATGATATCCTCGTTGAGACCTTTTGGGAAAGTCTCCATTTCGATATCAGTAACGAAACCAGCCTCGTACTTGCTGTCTTCCAGCTCCTTGATTATATTTTTATCGTTGCTTTCTGCCATTGCTTTATTTTTGAAGTGCAAAAATAATAATTTTTTTTTGAAGTGCTGTTATTTATTTGTTAATAAGTGGGAAATTGCAGTTTTTTTTTATTATTTTTGTGTCGCATTTCAAATCTTGTATCTTATGAGTTTAGGAGTTTTGGTAAATAGCAAAAAGGTAGGAGCTGTTTTGGCGTATCTCAGTTTCAGGATTCCCAATGTGCAGTTGCGAAAGTTGATGAAGATTCTTTATTTAATAGATGAGGAGTCTGTCCGCGACAGGTGTATCCCTCTTACTTGGCTTGACTATTATGCTTGGGCCAAAGGCCCGGTGTCTCCTGAGGTTTACGATATAAAGAATGGCGCATTCGGTGATTATGTGAAATGTGAGCGTGACTCTGATGACAAATGGCACGTGTTCCCAATAAAAAATGCCGCATATCTTATTGAGAAGGATATGCTTGAGCTAAGTACTTATGAACAGGAGCTTATAGATGATGTAATCTCCCGAAATATTGATAAATCCGCTGACGACCTTACTGATCTGACACATAAATCAGGTTCTCTCTGGAGAAACACAGTTGATAATAATTCAATTGATTTCTCAGGAAATGGCAAGTCTGATTTTCTCGTGGACCTCAGCCTGTTGAATGATTCGGAAGGCAAGGAAATTTTTGAGGACGCCCGTTGGAATATGGAGTTTCAGGCAAAGTTGAATGGCTAAGATTCTTGATTATGTTTGCACCTCGAGACATTGTTTATGGTTTTGCCAATAATATCAACCCTCCTCATCCGAAATATCTTGTAACTATTTACCGCGATGAAAATCTGCATATTATGGCTTGTATGACCACTTCGAAATTGCGTGCAGGTATTTCGGAAAAAGAAATCAAGCACGGTCCAATTTTGCGAAGAGGCAATGTGGTGTCTTACGTTTTCGAGGCCGGTGTGCCAGTTGGTGTCAATCCTGAAGATAATTCACAGTTCTCGTTTCCATTGCGTACTACCATAGCCTTTGACTATTGTTGGAAGGTTGGCACATTGGAACATTTTGTGCAAACTATAGAAAATCCCAAGGTTGTGGCCGTTATGGATTGGGAGGAATATATCAATCTTGTTTATGCCTTATATAAAAGTCCTTCCACCAATAGGGCTTTCCTGCCTTTGCTGGACAAGATTTTGCAGGATTATTATACAAGGTGAATTTATTCGTTAATCCAAGTAGAAATCTCTTTTTTGAATTGAGTTTCAATTTGTTTTACTAACTCTTTATTATTTGTTGCCTCTGCATATCTAAGAAAAGTCATAATTACAGCGTGTGGGTTTGTAATCAGACATTTTTCGTGCTTTTGTTTTGGAAGGATTGCGTACTTCTGGGCAGTTTTCTCGTCTGTAATATCATATATTGTCTTGCCTCTAAGGTCTATGTTTTTTATATCTTCCATATTTTTGTAATTGATTCAATCCAAAGTTATGTCAAATAATTGGTTTTTCAAAATAATCTTTGAAAATCAAGTTCCTTCGCTCCGCTCAGGATGACGCCGCAGGTGTCGGTAGGGGACAAACACCACTCAATCCCGTCCTCCTGAGCGGAGCAAAGGATCTATTGTCATAAAAGTATCATATCAAACTTTCCAGATAACTTTCTGGTGTTATTACATTCCAGGTGCTTAGAGGATATGTTTCCTTGAAGGCGTCGGGTGGGGTGGCGTTGGCTTTCTTGGGGTTCCATTTCATCTCGAAACCATGGAATACTCCGTCTTCCTCCTCAAGATAGTCGATTTCTTGCTGCAATTTTGTTCTCCAGAAATATATCTGGGCATAGCTTCCTCGGTAGTGATTGAATTTTACTCTCTCGCTGATGAAGAAATTTTCCCACAATGCGCCCATATCATTTCTAAGGCTGGCAGGTGCAAAGTTCTGTATTATGGCGTTTCTGATACCGTTGTCGTAGAAGAATACTTTCTTGCTCTTTTTCAACTCGTTTCTTAGGTTTCTGTTGAAAGCGTTAAGTCGGAAAACGATGTAGCATTTCTCAAGAATGTCGATGTATTTCTCAACCGTCTTGGAGTCAGTGCCTATTGTTTGAGCCACCTCGTTATATGAAACCTCGCTGCCTATTTGTAGGGCCAGAGCAACAAGAAGTTTCTGTATAACAACGGGTTTGCGTATATCCTCCAGCGACAGCACGTCTTTATAGAGGTAGCTGTTGGCGATGTTCATAATGCTCTCTTTGGCCTCGTCGGAATTGTTTATAACGTCGGGATACGATCCGTAGATCAGTCGGTATTCCAGCAATTGCTTGCATTCTATGAGTCCACGGGTCTCGTAAATCTCTTTGGTAGAAATCGGATACAGGTTGTACTCGTATTTACGTCCTGTAAGTGGCTCGTTAAGTTTGTTTTGTAGTTCCAACGACGACGAACCTGTCACCAATAACTGAACGTCAGGGAAATTGTCGGTAATTTTTTTCAGCGACATTCCCACGTTGGGTATTTGCTGGG
Organism: Bacteroidales bacterium; assembly: GCA_045640025.1. Classification (GTDB taxonomy): domain Bacteria; phylum Bacteroidota; class Bacteroidia; order Bacteroidales; family UBA3824; genus UBA3824. The sequence continues at coordinate 1,580 of JAZUEG010000551.1, read as the reverse complement.
CCTCGTCTATTACTATTATCTTGTTGTTTCCCAACAGGAGTCGCAGTTCAGAGGTGTTGATGTTGGTGAGCATATCCCTTACTTCTGGCTCATCGCAATTGAGACTCAGTACAGGTGCGGCCTGAGTTTTTGTAATCTCGTTGTAGAGAGTGCTTTTTCCAACCTGACGCGCGCCTATAAGTATTATGGCTTTGCCCTTGAAAAACTTTGACTCTATTATATTTTTGAGCTGTCGTTGTATTATTCGCATAGTGTTTAAGTTTTCTGCAAAAATACATAAAAAATCCCCTAATCCAAAATTTTCCGTCCTTTTTTGGATTACGTTCCAAAATTTTCCGTCTTTTTTTGGATTAGGGGAGAATTGATCTCTAAATCTCTTCCATTTTCAGGAAGTCGTGTAGTTGAATATGCTTGATTCCGTCTTCGTTGATGTTTGGGAACATTCTATCCATAGACACAACGTATTTGGTGTGGTTGTCGTTGATGAGTTTCAGGTTTCCGAACTCCCTGTTTATTGTGTCTTCCGAGGCAAGGAGATATGTGACCTGGATGTATGCGGTGTGGTTGTTTTTGCGTACCACAAAGTCAATCTCGGCCTTCTGAAGTTGTCCGATATAGATCTCGTATTCTAACCTTTTCAGGTGCAGGTATATTACATTTTCCATAACCTTCTCGATGTCGGAGGCTCTGTTGTGGCCCGCGAGGTGGTTTCTGATTCCAAGGTCCTCGAAATAGAACTTGTCGTTTATCTCAAAAAGTTTTCTGCCGTGGATGTCGTATCTTGGCACCTTGTTGATGATGAAGGCGTTGCAGAAATATTCCAGATAGTTTTGGATGTTCTGTACGGTTGTGTTTATTTGTTGGCCTTTCAGAAATTTCACTATCGATGTGGTTGAAATCTGTTTTCCTATGTTGTCGGCTACAAATTTGGCGAGATTTTTCAGCAATGTAGTGTTTCTGATGTCTTCCCTTTCTATGATATCCTTCAACACTATTGTATTATATATGTTTGAGAGATAATCTTGTATCAAGTCGTTGTTTTCCAATCCGATACGGTAGATTTGAGGAAGTCCGCCGATATCGAGGTATTTTAGAAGGTTTTGCTCGTTGTCCTCGAGTTTGTGGAATTCGATAAACTCCTCGTAGCTAAGGCTTTGGATGTGGTATTCTATGCAACGGCCAGATAGAAATGTCGACAACTCGCTTGATAGCATTTTGGCATTGCTTCCTGTTATCATTATATTGCAGGAATCCTCGGTATGGAGGCTTCGCAATGTTTTCTCGAACTCCAAGACGTTTTGAACCTCGTCTATGAATACATAATTATTCTTGTCGGAATCCAAGTGTGAATTGATGTACTCCGACAATTCATTGTGCGTTTTTATGTTTGCGAATATCTCTCTGTCGAGGTCGATGTATATGATGTTTGGGTTTTCGGTTTTCTCGATATCTTTTATTATCTGTTTCATAATGAAACTTTTACCGACTCTTCGCTGACCAGTCAATGCGATTATCAATCCTTTCCCGAAGATATTCTCAATTTTCTCTGTATAGTTTTTCCTGTTTATCAGTTCCATATT
>JAZUEG010000550.1:0-10663 GCA_045640025.1 Bacteroidales bacterium | reverse complement strand
ATCCGTAGAGACGGACCGCGGTCCGTCTCTACAGCGTATAATGTAAAATCTTACGGTGTTTTTCGAAAAGAAATATTTTTCCGTAAAAAATGTATCCGTAGAGACGGACCGTGGAGACAGACCGCGGTCCGGCTCCACAGCGGAGAATGTACCAATAAAAAAAATTTTCATAAAAAATGGGACGGACCGCGGTCCGTCTCTACATAAATTCCGCCTCTTTTTCCAGCGTTATTTTTTTCCCAGTTCTTGGATGCGTGAAGGTGATTCTCTCGGCGTGGAGGTATAGGCGGTCGGATTTCTGACCGTAGAGTTCATCGCCTTTTATGGGAGTGTTAAGTCCCTCGCTGTGAGCGCAATGCACCCGTAATTGATGCGTTCGTCCTGTGTGTGGGAAGAGTTGTATTTTGGTTTTGTCAGCTGATACAGAAATTACCTCGTATTCCGTGATTGCATATTTCCCGTTCACGTGGTCCACCATCTGACGCGGACGGTCGTTGAGGTCGGGGCCGAGTGGTAGGCTTATCTTTCCTTTTTTTTCAGCTAATGTTCCGTCAAGAATGGCTACGTAACGCTTCTTAACCGTGTGACTCTCGAACTGTCCGCGGATAAACTCGTAACAGAATTTGCTCTTGGCGAAAATCAATATTCCCGAGGTCGCCATGTCTAGACGGTGACAAATCCAAATCTCCTGACCTAAAAACCGCTCTTTCACAATATCATACGCCGATTTCAGGTCGCTCTTGCCAGGCACGCTCAACATTCCTGCTGGCTTGTTTACTGCTATTATCGCATCATCTTCATATAGATATTCCAAACCATCTTTCTGAGTGATTTCCAACGGATTGGCAGGGTAGGAGAGTCCACGGAGCATGAAGTCGAGAATAGGCTTGCATTTGCCGTTGCAGGCTGGATAGAAATTCAGGTTACGACGGATTTCCTGCTTGGGACTCTCACCGTACCAGAACTCAGCCATCGAGACGGGTTTCAGGCCGTTGAGGAAGGCGTATTGAAGAAGTTTCGGCGCGCAACATTCACCGCTTCCCGACGGGGGAATTGTGCCGTTGAAGTCGTTGAAAATGTCGAGTACGTTTTTCCTCTCGCCGAGATAGTTTACGATTTCAAATTGCGAGAATAGCCATCGCTGAAGCTCGTCGGATTTCTGTTTTCTTAGGTTTCTCAAATCCTGGATATGATTGTCCCAGGCTTTCAATTCGCTTTCAGCTTTCGAGATATCGGCCTTTACTTTCTGCTTGATTCTGTTGAGTTCGGCCTTTTGAAACTGACTTTCCTTGATGAGTTCCTGCTCTATTTCGGACGAAAGATTTCCCTGATTTCTTATCTCGTCGCGACGCTTTTTCGATTCGGCAAATTCGGATTTCACGCTTCGGAGGATTTCATCGGCGGTATTCTCTACCATTCTGAATTTCAGTTGCAAGGTCTTCCTTTCAGATGAATCCATCTTCTTGGAAATCTCACGGTTAATGTCGGAAATCTCGCGCTCGTGAACCTTGAAATAGCCGTCCTCGTCTAAGTAATCAAAGATTGCTGGAACGAAATAGTCGGTCTCGAAAGTTGCGTTTATCTGGCCCGAATATGCCGACAGGAATCCGAGTTCATTCTCCTGATTCTCAACCACGAGCACGCCGAACATTTTGCCTTTCCTGGCCTCGTTGATAAACTGCTCATCAGCTGATTCTATGTAACTTACCACACGCTCAAAAGCCTCCCTGCACAACGAATCCGCCTCGTAATAGAAGGGATTGTTGAAGCAAAGAGGCTTTTCTGACTTGCTGTTTTTTAGTGGATGAAGTAGTAGCATAGTTGGTTTGTGGTTTTCCGCAAGCTAAGGCCATGAGTCTTCGTTTTCCGCAAGCTAACGCATGCGGTTATTCAAATGACGCCCCTCTGGGGCTTGCCGTCGAGATGCTCTTAATTGTTAATTATTAATTGTTAATTGTTAATTGTTAATTCTTCTCCCTCCTTTCCTGTTCCCTGTGGCTGAGTTTCACGATTACCTCGGGGTATCTCTCGCGGATGAAGCGGGCCATCGATTCGGCTGAATAGACGCTTCGGTGCTGACCGCCTGTGCATCCGAAAAGTACGCTGAGGTTCTCGAAACCGCGTTTCAGGTATTTCCTTATCGACATATCCACGAGCTGTTGGGTGAGTTCGCAGAATTCGGCCATGTCGGGCTCGTTTTTCAGGAAATCGATTACCGGCTGGTCCATGCCCGTAAGGCGCTTGTATTGGTCGTATTTGCCAGGATTGTGGATGGCTCGGCAGTCGAACACAAAACCTCCGCCGTTTCCGCTGGGGTCGTATGGAATGCCCATCTTGTAGCTGAAACTCATTACGGTAACGGTCAGGGGCTTCTTCTTCTCCTCGGCGTTCAGCTCGGGATTCTCGGCTATCGACCTGAGGCATCTTGTGAGCTCGGGCAATTCTATCGGCAATGGATGATTGTCGAGCAGATATTTCAGGTTCCTCATCGCTGGCGGAATGCTCTTGATGAAGTGCTGTTTCTGCTCCAATATTCCGCGGTAGCCATACGCTCCGCAGGCCTGCATGATGCGCGCATATACGAATGCGTAGAAAAGCTTGGTGAACTCATCGGCGTTGATTTTCTGATATTTTGCCGACGATTCTATGTAATAATCCAGGAGCATTTCCCTGACGGCTGGGCTGAGTTTTGCCTTGCCGTCGTAGAGGAGCGATGCGAGGTCGTATTGCAGGGCGCCTCGTCGTCCGCCTTGATAATCAATGAAATATGGTTCGTTGTCGCGACCTACAATAATGTTCCTCGATTGGAAATCCCTGTAGAGGAAATAGTTGGACGGCGCACTGCATAGGTATTCGGTTAGCTTCTGGAAATCGTCTTCCAAAAGCTGTTCGTCGAAATCGGTGTGGGTGGCCTTCAGGAAATAATACTTGAAATAGTTGAGGTCCCACATTATCGACTGCGCATCAAACCTGTCGCGGGGATAGCATTTCCCGAAATCTATTATTTCTGATCCTATCAGCTGAAAATCACATAGATAATTGATTACCTTTTTGTAGATTTCTAATGTGTCGTTGTCGGGATCGCCGTTGGGAAGACGGTGTTTTTCAAGGTAGTCGAAGAGCGAGATTCCATCGATGAATGTCTGGAGATATGCCTCGCCATCAGCTGAAACCTCCAAAATCCCGGGAACCGGCAATCCTGATTTGTGGAAACTCTCGGTGAAGGAGATAAATGCCTCATTTTCTTTGAGTTCCTTGCCGATGGTGCCTACTGCAACGTGGTTTCCGGCCGAGAGTTTGTAATACTCGCGGTTGGACCCCGAGATGGGCATTCGCTCGGTTTTTTCGGGCTCAAGGCCGAAGTGTTTTATGAAGAGTTTTTCAAGTATCTGCATTCGTAATTAAATTTTTTCGAGGTCGTTGGTTTTTACCCAGCCGGCGCGTCCGTCGGCTATGCGGATTTCTATCCAGTCGGCCGAATGGTCTTTTATTGTTACTTTCAGTCCCTCGTGGATGCGGAAAAGGTCGGTGCCGCTGTCGTCGGGTGAGCTTTTCACTGTAACAACGGTGCTGGTGATAATGGCGTCGTTGCTCTCGTTGATAATGTTTTCGGTGTAAAATCCCATCGACAGTGCGATGATGCAGAGCACCACGAAAACAAATCCGAACGAGAACGAGAATTTCTTCAAGTTGTTGCTGTCGGCCCAGAAATAGAGAAGAAACAATCCCATTCCTATTGCCAGGAATATCAGGCACATCCAAGCCCAGCCGTTGAGTCCAACGCCTTTAGCTATCTGCTCCGAAATTGCCGAGAGATTGGCCTCGGGAATGTTTTTGAGCTGATCGTAGAGATGAGCGTTGGCAAATTTCAGATTGATTTTTGCCTCCTCGAAATTTCGGTCCTGCTTGATGGCGCGCTCGTAATTCAGGATAGCGAGTGTGTATTTCTCCTGCTTGTAATACGAGTTGCCGAGGTTGTAATTTAGCTCGGGGGCGGTATATCCTTGCGCTATCAGCTGCTCATAAAGTTCCGATGCCAATTTGTATTCCTTGTTGGCGTACGATTCGTTGGCCTTTTTCAGCAGCGCGTTCTGGTCGTTGTTCTGGGCCAGAGTCTGCATCATGCCGGCCACTAATAATATTATTATTGCTAATAACTTTTTCATAATCAATTAATTTCAATCACTTCAGTTACTTCAATTACTTCAATCATTTCAGTCACTTCAATCACTTCAATCACTTAATACAGCCCTCCAAGAGCTCAATTGCTTCGGCAGCCATGTCGTAAACTTCCTGAAGCGGTTTCGACATCGATTCGGGTGCGTAATGCTCAAACTCGCAAGTATCGAGTGCGCCGATGAATTTTTCGGTGATTGAAGGTTCGATGTTTTTCTGCGAGAGTTTTTCCTGAACATTGTCTCTGTTGAGCTCAGATACAGGTATCGAGAGCTTGTCGCCGAGGTAGCCCCAGAGCGCATTGAGCACTTCCACGTAGAATGCGTCTTTCTTGTTTTCCTTGATGAACTGCTCTGCTTTCTTCAGGCGCTTGCGCGAGGTTTTGCCGGCCTTGCGGTTTTTCATGCCGATTACGTTGGCCTCGTTCTTTATCTGCTGGAGACGGAATATCAGTATTCCTGCGCTTATGATAGGCAACAGTATGAATATCAGCCAGAAATTGAATGAGTTGAAGAACTGTTTCTTGCCGTTTACGAGGTTGATGTTGTCCTGCTTGATGAAGCGGATATCGTTGCCGAGGTCCTCGATTTCGCTGCCTATCAGCGCTATCTGTCCGGCCGATTCGGCTGAGCGCTCGCCGGTTACGGTTACATTGATATCCTGCGCCTGAATGGTCTTGTAGCTCTTGCTCTGTGGGTCGAAATATGAGAGCTTGATGCCCGGCAATACGTATTCGCCCGGCTGACGGGCTATTACAACGGTCTTGAACGCCTTGTTGTTTTCGCCGCTCTCGTTTTTGGGAGCATACTGCTCAAATGCCGACGGGAAATCGAGTTTGGGAAGGTCAAACAGCTGAAAATTGCCTGATCCTGTGATGTTTACCTTTATGGTGAGTGGCTCGTCGAGTTTCACCTCGTTGCGGTCGGCCGACATTGTGATCTTGAAATTTCCCACTGCACCGCCAAAGTCGGCTGGTTTGCCATCAGCTGGCAATGGCTTTACCTTTATGGTCTTGGTCTTGCTCTTGGCCTGGAATGTAAAACCCATCCGGTCCATCATCGTAATCTTGGATGGCTCTATGGTCAGGTTTCCGGATTTCTGTGCGTAGAGTTGTTTGGTCTGAACCTTTCCCACAAGGTATTCCCTCTTGTTTACTACAGTGCGGTCGAATGTGATGTTGTTGTTTGGCTCCACCTCTCGCGACCAGAATCCGTTGTATTTGGGCTCCTCGAATTCTGTGAAAGCGCTCGGCATTCTCCTGGTATAGAGGAGCATGGTAGCTGATAGCGATTCACCTATGTAAACCTCCGATTTCGAGAACTGTATGTCGATAAAGGCGTCGTCATCGGGCACATAATCGGGCTGGCGGAACTGGCTGGCCATGTTCTGCGGCTGCTGTGGCTCTACGGCCTCGCCTGTCACCTCTATGGTGATGCTGTTGGATTTTATGGTTTTGCCGTTTACATTGGCCTCAAATGGTTCTATCGTGTATTTGCCCGGCTCGTTGCTGTAGGCGGTGTATATTATTGAGCTCTTGATGGTTGTGCGTCCGTTTACGCTGCTGGAGCTGAACGACTGGCTCTGGCCTACCACATTGAGCGGCGACAAGTTTCCCTTGGTGATACGCACATTGGATGTGTTGGCCGATACTTCCACATTGAAGTATTTGCCGGTCTGCACCTTCTGTGGGGCCGAAAGTTTGAGCTCCTCGTCCTGTGCCACTGCCATCAAGCAGCTCATCATCAACACCATGATGTTTATGATAATCTTTCCCATTTTTCTGTATTGCTGAATCGATATTCTTTGTTACCAGTTTTTTTCGTGTTTGTAAGTTTTGCGTTTTTCGTTGGCCTCCTTGGCTTTTTCCTGTGTGCGGGCGTCCTGTCGGTTGATGGCCTCCAGCATTCGCTCGGCCTCTTCCTGCGATATTCCTATCCTCTGTATGTCAGGATCTTCGCTGTCGGGAATGCCGTCGTTGTCGCTGTCGGTATCTCTGTAGTCGGGAATGCCGTCGCCATCAGTGTCCTGAGGCGTTTCCGGATTCTTGCCGGCCTCGTCGCGGTCGGGTATTCCGTCATTGTCGCTGTCCTGGTCTTTGTAGTCGGGTATGCCGTCGCCGTCGCTGTCGCGCGGATTATTTGGGTCGTCGCCCTTTTCCACGTCGTCGGGAATGCCGTCGCCGTGAGAGTCCTGTGGCTTGCCGTCCTGGTTTTCCTGGTTTTCGTTGTCCTGTTGTTGCTGCTGGTCCTGCTGGCTCTGTCCGTCCTGATTCTGTCCGTTTTGGGGCTGATTCTGTTGCTGCTGTTTCTTGGCCTCTTCCAGTTGTTTCAGCAGTTCCTTGGCATACAGGTAGTTGTATTTGCATTCTTTGTTGTCGGGGGCCACTCTCAGCGATGATTTGTAGCTCTCTATCGATTTTTTGCATATTTCTATTGCAGCTGATAGCGGGTCCTTGCTTTTCTCATCCGGCTTGTCTATCATTGCTAATTGTGCGTTTCCGAGATTGTAGAAACATTCGCCCAATTTCTCAGGCTCGGTCTGCGATTTGGCGAGGTTCTCAAATGTTTTTTGCGATTCGGCCAGTTTTCCCTGCCTGTATTGCGCGAGTCCCAGATTGAACGAGGCCTCGTATGATGCCGCGTTTTCGTTGATTCCCTTCTGATATTCGGCTTCGGCTTTTTCGTATTCGGCACTCTGATAGTGTGAGTTGCCGTTTCTGATAAACTGCCTCTCTGTCTGCGCGTAGGCCGATATTGCCGACATCGCCAATATTGTAATGAATAGTTTTTTCATAGTTGTTGTATTAGCTGCTATTATTCAAAAATGCCTGTTTTTCTTATCCATCTGTTTTTGCGGTTGAGTATCAGGCATGCCGCTACGTAGAGGATGAGCGCCAATACTGTGGGCAGTACAAATTTTTCCTCGAAATCGGCGTACTGCATCAGCTGGCCTTTTTTCATCTTGGCTATTTCGTTGTATATGGTGTTGAAACCTGAGTTTCCGTTGGTTGCCCTCATGTATATTCCTTTTCCCTCCTTGGCAATGCGCTGGAGCGATGCCTCGTCGAGCTTGCTGACCACGGGTTTTCCGCTGCGGTCGGTCATCAGGTCGTTGCTGCCGTCCCTTACTGGAATGGGCGCGCCCTGGGGACTTCCCATTCCTATGGTGTGGATGGTGATTCCTTTTCTGGAGCAGTGTGCCGCCACCTCAAATGGGTCTGGTGTCAGCTCATGGTTTTCGCCGTCAGATATCAGGATTATGGATTTCGAGAGGTCGTTTTCGTAGTTGAATGATTTCATGGCCAGATTGAGCGCCTCGCCGAATGCTGTGCCCTGTTCCGATATCATATCGCAGCTGATGGTCTGTACAAATATGTCTATCGCCTTCAGGTCGGTGGTCATGGGCACCTGCACGAAGGCCGATCCGGCAAATACTATGAGTCCCACGCGGTCGTTCTCAAGCTTTTTCAGCATGTTTGATATCGCGTTTTTGGTGTTTTCCAGTCGGCTGGGATATATGTCGGTGGCGCGCATGGAGTTGCTTATGTCCATTACGATCATTATCTCGGAGCCCTCGGATGTGGATTCCACGAGCTTGCTGCCCACTCTCGGGCGTGCCACGGCTATAATGATGAGCGACAGCGCCAGCATGGCCAGAGCCATCCTGAGTATGGGGCGCGCGGTGGATGATTCGGGCATCAGCGGCTTTAATACTTTCATGTTGCCTATCTTGCGCATGGCGGCCTTGCGGCGCTGCATGTATATTGCAAATGCCAGCAGAAGCACGGGTATTGCTATCAGCAGATAGAGATATTCCTTGTTGGCGAATTCTACATCAAACATTTTCAGCTAATATTTATTCGTTATGGTAACACGCGGCCTATGGTGAGGCGTATTACGATATTCAAAAACATCAATATCATGGCCCATACGAGCAGTATGTGGAAGTGCTCGGTGGAGTGCGATATTGTCATGGTTTCCATCTTGGTTTTCTCAAGCTTGTCGATCTGCTGATATACCTGCTTGAGGGTCTCGTTGTTGGTGGCGCGGAAATACTGGCCGTCGGTTATCTTGGATATCTGGCGGAGAGTGTTCTCGTCGATCTCCACATCCACCTGCTCGTATACCGTGCGGCCGAAGATGTCCTGAACCGGGAAAGGCGCCTTGCCGTTGGTGCCTACTCCAATGGTGTATACCCTGATGCCGAAAGTGGCTGCCACCTCGGCCGCGGTTTTGGGGTCTATTACACCCGAGTTGTTGATACCGTCGGTAAGCAGGATAATTACCTTGCTCTTGGCGTCGCTGTCCTTGAGGCGGGCTACGGCGTTGGCCAGTCCCAGTCCTATGGCGGTTCCGTCCTTTATGATGCCGTTGCGTACCTGCTGCATCATGTTTATGAGGGTGGGCTTGTCGGCGGTGAGGGGGCACTGTGTAAAGCTTTCAGCTGAAAACAATACTATGCCTATCCTGTCGTTTTCGCGGGCCTGGATAAACTCGCACGCCACGTTCTTGGACGCCTCCAGTCGGTTGGGCTTGAAGTCGCAGGCCTCCATAGATCCCGATATGTCCATGGCCAGTATCACGTCGATACCTTCCTTGTCCACTTTCTCGTCGGCGGTGGTGGTCTGAGGCCTGGCTATGGCCATTACCAGCAGGGCTATGATGGCGAAATTCAGCACCGGCGGTATCATTGCGAATACAGTGCGCAGTGTAATCCTCCTGGGGCCAAAATCGCTCAGCGTGCCCACCTTGAGTGTCGCGTTGAAGTTTCTCAGCTTGAATATGTACCATACCGCCAGGCCTCCCAGTATTATGGGAATCAGCCACAGGCGGGTGGGATATGCGAAGTGTATGCTGTCAAACATTTTTGCTCTTGTTTTGTTTTCTATTGGGCCACATTTTCTACTGTATCAGCTGCCTGAACCACCGGCTTGGTGATCTCCACAAACTGGAATGCGAGGTTCATGGCCTTGTCGTTCTCATCGGGCAGAGGCTGCATCTTGGCAAATTTCACAAAGTCGGCTATTCCGAATATGTAATCCATCTGCCAGTAAGGATCAGATTTCATGCCCGTCATCTGGGCTATTACGTTCAGGGTTTCAGCTGATGTGCTCTCCATTACCGAAATTCCGTATCTGTCTGATATATAGGTTTTCAGGATTTCGGTGAGCTCGCTGTAGTATTCCTTGGTTTTCTCGTTTTGGCAGAGTTTCTTGTCGCGCAGCTGTTTCAGTCGCCTCATGGCCACATTCTCGGCTGGCTCCTTGGGTTTCATGATAGGCAGTATCGGCTTGTTGCGCATCTTGCGTACTATCACGTATGTGGTGAGCGATGCCGCAATGGCCACCACGAGAATTATCATTATCAGATTGCCAAACCTTGCCCAGAATTCCGAGAACGTGAGAGGTGTCTCCTTGGGGGCCGTCACATCAAAAATCTTCAGGGTCTTGGTGGTATCTATTCCGGCCATAAATGTGGAGTCCAGATTCTGAAGCTTGGTGTAAGTAACTGATACAGAGTTTGTATACATTGTATCAGCTCCCACGAGCACCGGCATCTGCGGTATCAGGAAAGTGCTGTCCTCAAATGATGTGATTCTGTATCGGTACATCAGGGCCATCTTTCCGCTCTGGTCTCTCAGGGTGTCGGTGGGCAGATATCCCACAATCTCCAGATCCGGGATTATCGTGTTTTTGCTGAACGACGGCACTGTTACCTGCTGGCCCTCAGAGGTTTTTACAGCTAATGTCAGTGTTATCTGGCTGCCTATCTCCACGTAATTGGAGTCTATGCTTAGGCTGGCGGTCTGTGCCTTGGTTTGGTATGTGTTTAGCAGCTGATACGTAAAAAATACCACCGCCACTGCTATCCTGAACAAAGCTTTCATTTATCTGGATTTGAAGAGTTTGATAAGTGGTTTCACATAATCCTCGTTGTCGGCCAGTACGGCGCAGTCCACTCCGGCATGCCTGAAAATGTTCTCGTTGTCGTACATACGCTTGAGAGCCATCTTTTTGAGATTCTCCCTTACGGCCCGGCTCGATGTATCCACCAGCCTGTATTGTCCGCTCTCGGAGTCCTGCATATTCACGAGGCCCACATTGGGAAACTCTATCTCCTTGTGGTCGAATACATTGAGCGCCATCAGGTCGTGCTTGTGAGATGCAATGCGCAGCGCATCGCTGAAATCGGGACATACAAAGTCTGATATCATGAATACGGTGCTCCTCTTCTTGATAACGCTGGTAAGGTACCTGAGCGCCATGGCCGCGTCGGTGCCCTTGCCCTGAGGCTGGAATGTGAGCAACTCCCTGATAATGCGGAGAATATGCTGGCGTCCCTTCTTGGGCGGAATAAATTTTTCTATGATATCGGAAAAGAGGATTACGCCAATCTTGTCGTTGTTGGTGATGGCCGAAAACGACAGGCAGGCCGCTATCTCGGTCACGTAATCGCGCTTGCTCATGGTATCGGAGCCAAAATCGAGC
>JAZUEG010000549.1:0-5248 GCA_045640025.1 Bacteroidales bacterium | reverse complement strand
CAGTTGTCGCAGTTGCCGCAGTTCGTCTCCGTATAATCCTCTCCGAAGTAATTCAGAAGCAGTTTCCTGCGGCATTGGGAAGACTCTGCGTAGGATGCGGTCTCCATCAGCAGCTGCTTGCCTATCTCCTGCTCCGCAACCGGTTTGCCCTGCATGAACTTCTCCAGTTTCTGAATATCCTTGTAGCTGTAGAACGCTATGCAGTAACCCTCCTCGCCGTCCCTGCCGGCGCGTCCCGTCTCCTGGTAATAACCCTCCAGGGATTTGGGTATGTCGTAATGGATGACAAAGCGGACGTCAGGCTTGTCTATGCCCATCCCGAAGGCTATTGTGGCAACTATCACGTCCACCTCCTCCATCAGGAACTTGTCCTGATTCTCGCTGCGTACGGAGCTCTCCATTCCGGCGTGGTAGGGCAGGGCCTTTATGTCGTTTACCTTCAGGGTCTCGGCCAGCTCCTCCACCTTCTTTCTCGACAGGCAGTATATGATTCCGCTCTTGCGCTTGTTCTGCTTTATGAATTTTATTATCTGCTTGTCCACATCCACCTTTGGGCGTACCTCATAATAGAGGTTGGCCCTGAAAAACGACGACTTGAAAACATTGGCATCCACAATGCCGAGGTTTTTCTGGATATCGTGCTGCACCTTTGGTGTGGCGGTGGCTGTAAGCGCAATTATCGGACTGCGGCCTATCTCCTCGATTATCGGGCGTATGCGGCGGTATTCCGGGCGGAAGTCGTGACCCCATTCCGAGATACAGTGGGCCTCGTCTATCGCGTAAAACGATATCTTGGTCTGTTTCAGAAACTCTATGTTCTCCTCCTTGGTGAGGCTCTCGGGAGCCACATACAGCAGCTTGGTCTTGCCATCCATGATATCGGCCTTCACCTGAGCCACCTGCTGCTTGCTCAGCGAGCTGTTCAGGAAATGGGCGATATTCTCGTTGGTGCTTATATTCCGCATAGCGTCCACCTGGTTTTTCATCAGGGCTATCAGCGGAGATATTACTATGGCAGTGCCGTCCATCAATAGCGACGGCAGCTGATAGCACAGAGATTTTCCGCCGCCGGTTGGCATCAGCACGAATGTGTCATGCCCGGCGAGCACGTTTTTTACCACGGCTTCCTGTTCTCCCTTGAATCGGTCAAACCCGAAAAATTTGTGCAAATATTCTGTAAGGTTTATAGTCTTTTTTGCCATTAGCTTTATTCGTTTTTCTTGATATTACAAATTTGAAAAAACTTTTTTGAATATTCCAAATTTTTTTACACTTTTTTTTGTTATTTTTTTCAGCTGATAGCCCTATTCGCTCTCGGCCGATACATATTGTATATTGTTCTTGCAGCTGAAATCAGGTTCTATGATGCCCGCGCTGGCCAGCTCTATCAGCACCTCCTCGGCGTCAAACTTGCTGAGCTGTAGATACTTCATCACATCATCCACGCAGATTTTGCCCTTCTCCTCCATGTACTGCAATACAAATTCCTGCTTTCGCGAGTAGTTGATTATGGTGTTGCGTCCCTTCCTGGTGTTTTCCATCCATTTCACAATCACCCGGTCAGCTAATATGTTTTCGTCGTTCACCCTCACGTATGTCAGGAATTTGCCATTAGCGTCCTTGGCCTTGTAAGGCGGATTTTCGCCCTTGGGGATCACGATCTCGAGCACCTGCTTGCCGTCCACCTCCCATAGTACGGCCTTGAAATCCACCTTGGGCTGGCTGTAGAGCGTGGCCGCGCTCTCTATCATGTAGTATTCCTCGTCGGGATTGGCGCCGGCTATCCTGCCATTGTCCTTTACGCCTATCAGCAGGCTTCCGCCGTCGGTATTGGCAAAAGCCGACAGCGACTTGGCTATCTTCTTGCTGTCGGTGATGGCGAATTTGAAATCCTGATGTAGGCCCTCGCCCTCCTTTATCCTCAATAGGAGCTCGGTTTCGGCATCGTTTTCTATATACATCTGTGTGATTTGATTATTCTATTTCCCGGAGGCGATGCCCCCGGTTACTATTTGTGCTGCCTTCCAGGCAGTGCGTAGGCTGGAAGCCTTTACAATTAGTAACCCGTGGCATCGCCTCGGGATTTTCCTCGAACTTTCCATTATTAGTTCCATTCACAAATTTATGAAAATATAATTGAGACCGCAAAATATTTTTTTTATTTTTTTGTTTCCGTTTTTTTTCTTAAAATTGCATTTGCTATACAATATAATATTCAACAACAATTTAAACTTTTTGGAGACTATGGGAATTAAGAAAACCTTTGTGCTGGATACCAACGTTATCCTCCACGATTTCAGGAGCATATACAATTTTGAGGAAAACGATATCGTAATTCCAATAGTGGTATTGGAGGAGCTCGATAAGTTCAAGAAGGGCAACGATACCATCAACATACAGGCGCGTGAGTTTATGCGCATTCTCGACAAGCTCACCGAAAACTGCCCGCGGCTCGATGAGGGAGTGCCTCTCGGCGAGGGCCGCGGAACACTATTCGTGCTTGGCGGCAAGCCATTCAATTCGGCCATGGAGCTCTCATTCAGCGAGCAGATCCCCGACCACAAGATACTCGCCGTGGCCATGTGGCTGAAGGAAAACCATCCCGAGAAGAATGTGGTGATGGTATCGCAGGACATCAACCTCCGCATGAAATCGCGCACTCTCGGCATGGAGGCGCAGGATTATCAGACCGGCAAGGTGGAAAACGCCGAAAAACTTTTCCAGGGCATCAGGCTGATACCCAACACCAACGATGATTTCGTGTCGAGACTCTACCGCGAGAGCAGCGTGCCTATAAGCGAGAGCGGCATCGACGCCCAGTTTGTGCCAAACGAGTATTTCATGGTGGGCGACGACCACACCAACGCACTCTGCTGCTATGAGGCTCAGGACCAGCTGATACGCAAGGTAGTGAAACACCGCGCCATGGGCATATCGCCGCGCAACGCCGAGCAGAGTTTTGTGCTCGATGCGCTCATGAGGCCCGAGATATCCCTCATCACCATCACAGGAAAGGCCGGCACGGGAAAAACCCTTCTCGCACTCGCCGCAGCCCTGGAGCAGAGCAGGATGTTCATGCAGATATTCCTGAGCCGTCCCATAGTGCCGCTCGGCAACAAGGATCTCGGATATCTGCCCGGCAACGAGAAACAGAAAATAAACCCGTACATGCAGCCGCTCTTCGACAATCTCAATGTCATAAAAGCCTGCATGGGTATCAACAGCAAGAGCTCACATTCCATCGACGATATGATAAAGAGCGAGCGTCTGATGGTTTCGCCATTAGCTTACATACGCGGCCGAAGCCTCAACAACGCCTTCTTCATAGTAGACGAGGCTCAGAACCTGACGCCTCACGAGGTAAAGACCATAATCACACGTGCCGGACAAGGCACCAAGATGGTTTTTACAGGTGACGTGGAGCAGATCGACAGCCCATTCCTCGATATGAGGAGCAACGGCCTGTCGTATCTCGCATCCAAGATGAAGGGCCAGGATTTCTTTGCCCACATCAATCTCCTGCACGGCGAGCGCAGCCGCATGGCCGACATCGCCGGCAAACTGCTGGACTAATCAAGTGATTGAAGTGATTGAAGTGATTGAAGTGATTGAACATTTCAACACTTCAACATTTCAACACTTCAATCACTTCAACACTTCAATCATTTTATAACAATGGACGATTTCAAACTCAACGAGCGACTGCAGCTGGCATTCGACTACTTGTTTTATACCGGCAGAAATGTTTTCCTTACCGGAAAGGCCGGTACTGGAAAAACCACATTCCTGAAGCGCCTGAGGCAGAAGAGCCACAAGCGCATGGTGGTTTGCTCGCCTACGGGCGTGGCCGCCATCAATGCCGGAGGCGTTACGCTCCACTCATTTTTTCAGCTGCCGTTTGGCCCGCAGACTCCCGATTCTCCACGCGAGAGCAACAACGGTCTGCGCCGTCAGAAGATCCAGATTATCAAGAGCCTGGAGCTTTTGGTTATCGACGAGATCTCCATGGTGAGAGCCGATCTTCTCGATTCGGTGGATGTGGTATTGCGCCGTTACCGCAATAGCAGCAAGCCATTCGGAGGAGTTCAGCTCCTGCTTATCGGCGATATGCAGCAGCTATCGCCCGTGGTGCGCCCCGAGGACGAGGAGATTCTCCGTCCATATTACAAGTCGTATTATTTTTTCGGAAGCCTCGCCTGGCAAAAGACCAATTACGTCTGCATAGAGCTCAATCAGGTTTTCCGCCAGACCGACCAGAAATTTATCTCCATACTCAATGCCATCAGGGAGGGGCGAGCTAATGGCGAAACCATCAGCAGCCTCAACGAGAGGTACATCCCCAACTACGAGCCGCCATCGGGCGAGGACATCGTAACCCTCGTTACCACCAACCGGCAGGCCGACCACATCAATCAGCTCCACATGTTGGAGCTCACCGAACCGCCTGTGCATTTCCACGCCGAGGTCAAGGACGATTTCCCCGAATCGTCGTATCCCGTAGATAGCGACCTCGTTCTCAAGGTGGGCGCAGTGGTGATGTTCCTCAAAAACGACACTTCGCCCGACAAGCTATTCTACAACGGCAAGATTGGCCGTGTAACCGGTTTCGACGGCGAGGCGGTGCTGGTGAAATGCAGCGGCGAGAATGATATCAAGGTTTTCCCCATGACATGGGAAAACACCAAATACACCATGGATCCCGTAAGCAAGGAGATCAAGGAGGAAGTGGCCGGCACATTCAAGCAGATTCCGCTCAGGACAGCCTGGGCCGTCACCATTCACAAGAGTCAGGGCCTCACGTTCGATAAGCTGATGATAGACGCTTCCAACAGTTTTGCCCACGGTCAGGTATACGTGGCGCTCTCAAGATGCCGAACGCTGGAGGGACTGGTACTGCTGAAACCTCTCAGCTCCAATGATATAATATACGATCCGCAGGTGGAGAGCTTTGCGCAGGTGGTGGAGCAGAATATCCCCAATAACACCGTTCTCGTAACCGACAAGCGCGATTATTTCTTCGATTCGGTGGAAGACCTCTTCAATTTCCACCCCATCTACAATGGCATACAGAACCTCCAGAGGCTTGTGGCCATGCAGACCGGCTCTTTTGTGGGAAACATCAAGAATTTCGACGGACTGGATTCTGTGGTATTCTCCGACCTCATAGCCGTCAGCGACAAGTTTATGCAGTATATCCGCTACACATTCCGCGAGAGCATGGATATCGAGCACGAAGACGCACTCATAC
>JAZUEG010000548.1:0-6897 GCA_045640025.1 Bacteroidales bacterium | reverse complement strand
TCGGAGTTTCAGCGGAATGTGCCTAAAAAAGATAGATTCCGCTGAAACTCCGAAGTCTTGAATTTTGATTAATTAATTGATTTTATATCACTTACACGTTTTTTTGACCTCGAATGAACTTTCGGTTTTTCGGGCAATTTTGGGTGAGGTCGAGGGAGGTTGATTATGCCTCCTCTCCTACCGGCAGGGTGATGCTGAATGTGGTGCCCTTGCCAACCTCGCTCTCGAAAGTGATGGTGCCTTTCACATTCTCCACCATAGTCTTTACCATGGCCAGGCCGAGGCCCGAGCCGGCACTCTTGGTTGTGAAGTTTGGGGTAAAGAGCTTGTCACGGATCTCGTCGGGGATGCCGGTGCCATTATCAGCTATGCGGATTACCACCTGAGGACCCTGGTTCTCGAGAGATACGTGGATCTTGCCCCTCACTCCATCGGGAATGGCCTGGGTGGCGTTTTTGATTATATTTACGAATACGCGTGTAATCTGCTCCTTATCGAGCATGCAGATAATCTCGCTGTGGCCGCCGAAATCCGATGTCACGTCGGCATTCTCGATATTCTGATAGAGCGACACCACATTGCCCAAGATATCCACCACATTGAGCGGACGGGCCACCGGCTGAGGCATCTTGGCAAAGTTGGAGAATGATGTGGCTATGGAGCTGAGGGTCTCTATCTGCTGGATCATTGTATCGGTAAACTTGGCCAGACGGTCGCCGAAATCAGGCTTCTCGTCGTCCCAGGCACGCTTGAGGAACTGGGTGCTCAGCTGCATAGGCGTAAGCGGATTCTTGATCTCGTGGGCCACCTGACGGGCCATGGTTCGCCAGGCTTCCTCGCGCTCGCCCTTGGCAAGGAGACGCGCGCTCTCGGCCAGCTTATCCACCATGAGATTGTATTCGGCCACCAGCTGACCAATCTCGTCGTCGCGGTTGTAATCGATCTTCTCGTGGTTTTTGCCGAGCTCCATGGTCACCATCTTGTCCTGAATCATCTTGATAGGACGTATGATGCTGTCGGATACGAATACGGCCATGAATATGGATATCATGAGCAATACCACGTAGAGATTTACGATAGATACTATCTGGGTCCAGATCTCCTTCTCGAAATCGTCGGTCTTGGTGAAGTATGCAAGATTGATGTATGCTATCAGCTCGTCGTTCTTATTGTAAAAAGGCATGTAGGCCGCCACATAGTTCATCTTTGAGATGGTCTCCTCCTGTATGAGCGACGACTTGTTGTGGAGGATAAACTCTTTCATGGCCTCGCAGTTCATGCGCGTGCCCACTATCCTGAGGCCGAAGATCTCGGGACGCGAGCATGCTATCAGCATTCCGTCGGGGCCGTAGATGTTGATATCGGTGAAGAATACGTGCGACAGGGCCACCACATACTCGTCCATGGGGTTCAGCATCTTGTCGCTCCACTTGGAATGGAAGCTGAGCGTATCGCTGCAGTCCTGCACCATGTGCATGTATATGCCGCTGATTTTCTCCTCTATGCGGTTGTCGTCCTGCTGCTTGTATGTGTGGATATTGTACAGCACCATGCACACGCACACTGCCACAAATGCTACAAGAAGTATTCCCGACACCCATGCCACAAGGCGGGTCTTGATGGGGACAAACTCCTTGCGGATATTGCCCTGCACCAGCATCCTGACAGCCAGGAGTATTAGTGTGGCTATCACGAATATCACGAACATGTAGGCAAACTGGATTACGAAATCGAGGAATGTGATGCTGGCCTTGGTGCTTACAAATGTGTTTTCGCCGCTGCGGTATACGGAGTGTATGCAGTCGCCTATCACCATCTCCCTGATGGAATCGTTGCCCTGGCCGGCCTCGAACTTATCGAGGAAAACCTTGTCGCTCATGTCGTAATTGAACTCGCCCCTGTTGGATACCTTGTGTCCGTTGTGGTAGATGGCGTAATCTATGCTGTCCACTATCGAGAGCTTGGAGTCCTTGAGCAGTATGGACGGGTAGCCGAGCTTGTTGGGCGCGGGATTGCTGTTCAGCGACAGGAATACATAATACACCGTATCAGCTACCACATACTTCATGGGGGCATAGTAGCCGAATGTGCCGTCGTAGTTTTCCACGAAACGGAAGTTGCTGTTGCCGAGCTTGGTGCCGCGGTCGTACTTGAGGCGCATGAACTCGTTGTCGATCTGGGCGAGAAACTGTCCGCTCTCCATCCTCACCACATCGAGGCCCAGATTGTAGTGGCTCCAGTATCCGCTGCAGTAATGACGGTGGATGTAGTCGTAGAGCTTGCGCTGGCGGTATGTGGAATCGGGTTCGGCGAGCAGCACCTTGATGTGCTCGTCGTCGGGGAGCTCCTTGGATATGGACCCTAGCATCAGCTCGGCTATGGGGTCGCCCACGCCGGATTGGTTGATTACGCTGGCGTGGCACTCGCGGTAGTTCTTGTGCTGTGTGGCACAGCAGATTATGGCGCTGGAGAATACGGCGCTTATCATCAGCAGGAATATGCCGCGATAGAGGCCGTTGGCGCTAATGCCATTAGCTACCAGCAGCGACATGCCCAGGGTGAGCAGCAGATACAGCGCGCAGGCACCGCTCAGCAGGCCCGACAATGCCCATACCAGCAGCGACAGGGCGAGCGATGCCAGCAGATACTTGATCTTGGCTTTCGACATATTGCCTACCACGGCAAAATCGAAGTACGATGCTATCTTGATGGATGAGTATATGGCCAGGGCATTGAGCATCATGAATATGAAGATGCCGGAGTAGCTGTATATGTTGAGCGAGGTGAGGTCGTTGAACATGAACGAGAAGTTGCTGTTGTCTACCAGCTGATACGATATATAGAAAAGGTATCCGAAGCCGGCCAGATACAGCAATGCCATCAGCAGCCACACCACTACCCTGCCCGAGGGCGACATGTCTGCTATGCGGCTCTTGAGGCTGTTGTATTCGGCCAGGCGGAAGATGTACCGCACCAGGAAGAACAGTATCACGATATTGAAGAGGAAATCGCCGAATGTGGCGAAGAGGCCGTCGCCCCTGAAGGCCGCGGGATCGAAGAAGTCGATCTTGTAGACTATCTGCGGGGCCTGGAATATGAACACCAGCACCCTGAGGAACACCAGCCCGAGGATTATGAACACGATGGTCATATTGCTGTCGGGACGGCGCATGAGGCCGGTAATCACATTATCCACAAATATGAGGAACATCACCAGCGCCATCAGCAGCGGGAAAAACACGATGTTGTATTTCGACCCGTTGGTCTCGGCGTTGCTGAATGGCACCACCGAGAAAAGGTATGCCTTGTCCTTATTGCGCACGTCGAGGCTGCCGCACACTGGGGTGATGGACAGGCCGTAGCCCTTGTCGATTACAAAGTCGTTGTGGAAGTCGTTGTGGAGATACGAGTTGGTGTAGTTGTACTTGCTCTTGAGCTGCAGGAGGCCCACGTACTCATAATCGCCGTCGTTGATGTACCTTGCATCGTACCATCCGGTCTCGAGCTCCAGGATTATATTCTGCGGGGTATCGCTTGTGGGAATGCGCTCTGGCGACACCGTATTGTCGGTCCAGTACCTCAGGGTGTCGCGCTCGAATACGAATACGGAGAATCCGCCGTCCTTCAGGTGGCTGAAGTCGCGGTCGATCTGGAATATGGAGCCCTTGCGCACTATCCTGTTGCCGGAGCGCACCTCCTGCCTGATATCCTCGAGCACGCCCTCTATGTAGGTCTCCCTCTCCTGTATGAGGCTCTCTATGCGCGCAATGTCGATCTCCACGTTGCTGTCGCCGCTCAGATACGACTCGAGCATCAGCGCGCATACCGAAAACAATACGGCATATACGAGAAACTGTATTTTCAGAAAAATCTCTTTCACTTGTTGTTCCTTGATTAAAAAAAATCTCAAATTCTTTTTTTTGGCAGCTAATAGCAGGGATAATGAAATCACTCATGGTGATAGGGCTCGCCCCTCATGATGGAGAATGCCCTGTAGAGCTGCTCCAGGAATATCAGCCTCACCATCTGGTGGGAGAATGTCATTCTGGAGAGCGAGATCTTGTAGTCGGCCATGTCGGCTATGCGCTGATGGAATCCGTACGGGCCGCCTATCACGAATGTGATGTCCTTGCCCAGGGTGGCCATCTTGCGCTCCACGTACTCGGAAAACTCCACCGACGAGAACTCGTGACCGTGCTCGTCGAGTATTATCCTGTACGACGAGGGGGCCATGTAGGGCTCCAGGAGCCTGGCCTCCTGCTCCTTGACCTGATCGAAGCTGAGGGCTCCGATGTTCTTGAGGTCGCGGATTACCACGTACTCGAACTGGATGTATTTTCTGAGTCGCTTCTCGTACTCGGCGCAGGCATCCACGAGGTATTTCTCCACGGTCTTGCCCACCACTACAAATCTTATCTTCATTATTCCTTAATTACCGTTTGATTGTTTGATTATCCAACCACGGCCTGTTTCTATAATACTAAGTAACTGTCAGCAATGGATTTTGCAAACAGCGTTCCACAATTACAGGCCGCGCATCTACAGAAAACAAAAAAATATTTCAATTCTGTACAATTTTCTACAAAAATAATTTTTAATAGTCAATTATTCAAATAATTATGAAAAAAAATTACATGGGCTCAAAAAAAACAAAAAGGCCGCGGATGAGTATCCGCGGCCTTGAAAAAAATCATTGCCTGATATGGGCCTCAGCGGGCATGCTTAGGCGTGGGCCTGGCCGTCCTTGGGAGCGGGTTTCTTGCGTGTGGGCTTCTTGGTCTTTATCTCGCCTTCCTCGGCTGCAGGAGCCTCAGCGGCTGCTTCTGCTGGCTGCTCGGCCTCTGCATCGGCCTCCTCGGCCTTGGCGGCATAGCCGGTCTCAACGAGGATGTTGTACCAGGCGTAGGCTCTCTTGATATCTGAAATGTATACGCGGTCGGGGTCCCAGTTCTCCAAGGCCTTGGCAAAGAGAGCTATGAGCTCGTCGTTGGATGCCTTCTTGGGGTTGAATGGGGTAGCCTTGCCGTCGAGCACTATGTAGAGGTTCTTGTATACCTCAGAGAGCTTGGTGTCGCCGTCTGTAGTGTATATAGAGATATCCTCAAGTGCGCTGATCCTTGATGTAGCGTATGCGAGCTGACGCTTGCCATCCACTATCGACTCTATAATAAGTCCGTTTTTTGCCTGAGCCACGTGTCTGTAGAGACCAGGGAATGTGGCAATAGACAATATGCCTTTTAAATTCATGCTAATAAAAATGTTTAAGTTTCTTATTGATTTATTTTTTCAATATTTGCGGTTGCAAATTTACAATCTTTAACTGGCAAAAAAAAATTTTTTCTCAATTTGCTCAATTTTGTGGCCAAAAAAAATAAATCTATGGAATTTATAGATTATCTTTGCAGCTGAAAATTTACAAATTACAAAAATATAACATACAAAAACTAACGATGAAAAAGCGTTTTATCCAGGTTTCGAAAATGCTCGCATGCGCACTGGCCTTCTCGGCAATGCTCTCGTCATGCGGCGGCAAGCAGACCACAGCTACTATCTCATCTAATAGCGGCAATACCGGCGACGGCATAGCATACGTCTATATCGACAGTCTTGTAAATGGATACGACCTCTACAACGACGAGGTGACCAAACTCATGGACAAGCAAAACAAGTACGAGGCAGACCTCCAGAGCAAGCAGAAGCAGCTGGAGCGCCGCGCCATGGAGCTCCAGAACAACTTCAACAAGAACCTCATCACTCCTACCCGTGCTCAGGAGGTTCAGCAGCAGATAGCAATGGAGGGTCAGAAACTCCAGCAGACTTATCAGCAGCAGAGCATGGAGCTGGCCGACGACCAGGCCCAGATTGTAGGCCGCGTGGGCGACTCTATCCAGAACTACATCAACGAGTACAATGCCGACAAGAAGTACAAGCTGATACTCGGCACTCAGGGCAACTCTTCTGTAATCTACGGCGATCCTTCGATGAACATCACCGGCGCCATACTCAAGGGCCTCAACGACAGATACAGAGGCACATCGTCGGCTCCCGCAGCAGCCGCTCCTGCCGACACAACAGCCAGCAAGTAATTTATATTGCCATTAGCTGATACAAAAAAAATACAGCTAATACACAAAAAAGGGATGCCTGCCAGATGATGGACAGACATCCCTTTTGCTGTAATATAAAACGCCATCAGCTGAAATTGGACAATACCCTGCCGAGCGACACGCTTGTGAGGGGCTTGGGCAGCACGTAATCGGAATACATGCCCACCACATCCATCTGCGCGGGATTAAGGCCGCCATTGCCCACAAACACGAAACGGGCGTTGGGGCGTATCTTGAATATGGCCTCGGCGGCGTATACTCCCTCCAGCGACTGCGAATAGAGGTCGATGATCACCAGAGTGATGTCGCTGAACTCGGCGAGCAGGGCCTCGGTCTCGTCGGGGGTGTTGCTCCTCATGACGGGCACTCCGTAATGGGCGAAAAACTTGTTTACGAAATCGAAATCCTCGCCAAATGGGGTTATCATCATCACACGGCCCAGGGATGTACGCGCATTCAGCAGGCGGTCTACCCGGGCAAAGAGGTCGAGCTCCACATCGGACGGCTCCATAACGGGCACCTCCAGGCAGAAACGGCTGCCCACGCCCTTGTGGCTCTCGGCCGTGATGTCGCCATTCATCACGCGGGCCAGCGCACGGCAGATGCTGAGTCCCAGGCCGGTGCCGCCGTACTTGCGTGTAAGGTAATACTCCACCTGATAGAATCCGCTGAAAATCATGTCGCGCTTGTCGGCATCGAAACCTATTCCGGTATCCTCCACGGCGAATACGATGGACGAATGGCCGCGGCGGCACGATACGGTGATGAAGTCGGGGGGCAAGCGGTCTTA
>JAZUEG010000547.1:0-8763 GCA_045640025.1 Bacteroidales bacterium | reverse complement strand
CTCCACTGTCACCTCGCCCTCATACTCGGCCAGCTCGCGGAACTTGCCGTAATGCTCGTCGTGCTGTGTGAGGTCCAGACCCAGATGCTCGCTCTTCTCCGATACGCGCATTGTTATCATCTTGTTGGTAATCCAGTAGAGGAAGTAGCTCATTATGAATGTGTATACTATCACTATGGCCAGAGCCAGCACGTGGTTCATGAAAAACTGCATGTGGCTAACGCCCTCGGCCTGCAGCGCATCGGCCTCATACTTGTATACAAAGATACCTGAGAGCAGTGTGCCGACGATACCGCCCACGCCGTGGGTTGGGAATACATCGAGAGCGTCATCCACAGAGGTGTGGTTTTTCCAGTGAACGGCAATGTTGCTGATTACGGTGGTGATAATCGCGATTACGATGCTGTCGCCCACCGAAACCCATCCAGCTGATGGCGTGATGGCCACGAGACCGAGTACACCGCCGATAGCGGCACCCATTGCAGAAGGCTTGCGTCCGTAGAGGCAGTCGAGGAAAATCCAGAGAAGCATAGCGGTGGCGGCTGCTGTGTTGGTGTTCAAGAACGCCTTTACAGCCATTCCGTCGGCGTGGAGTGAAGAACCGGCGTTGAAACCGAACCATCCGAGCCACAACAACGCGGCGCCCAGGATTACGTAAGGCACATTAGCTGGCTCGGCCTTCTTCTCCTTGCGGCGGCCCAGATAGATGGCGCCCACCAGAGCGGCTATACCAGACGATGCGTGTACCGTAATACCGCCCGCAAAGTCCTTTACGTGCATCTGCATGAAGAGGCCGTCGGGATGCCATGTCATGTGGGCCAGCGGACAGTAAATCAGGATGCAGAACAGCGCCATGAATACCATGTAGCCCGAGAATCTCACTCTCTCGGCAAACGAACCTGTTATCAGCGAAGGTGTTATGATGGCGAACTTCATCTGGAACAGTGCGTAGAGCGCTATTGGAATAGTAAGTCCCAGCTGCTGAGATAGATAGTCGGTGGCCTGTCCGCCTACCGAGTGGAACATGAAATAAGTTCCCGGGTTTCCTATAAGTCCCAGGCCTCCGCAGTCCTCGCCGAATGTGAGCGAGAATCCGCAAACCACCCATATCACCGAGATAATGCCCATGGCGATTATCGACTGGAGGATGGTGGAAATAATATTTTTCTTGCGCACCATTCCGCCGTAAAAGAACGACAGACCCGGTGTCATCATCAATACGAAAATTGTGGCTGTTATCATCCACGCGATATCGGCGTAGGAGATATTCTCCGAAAGCTCCCAGATACCGGCGTCCTCGGGAATGCAGATTCCCAAAATTCCAATCACCGCGATTATTGCGGTGAAAATAATCCATCTCTTTGTAGTTTTCATTTGTATTGCATTTTATGGTTTCTAAATCATGCCGCAAAGTTCTAAAAACCCCGATTTCTGTGCAATACCTACATTTCTTAATCGCCCCGGCCCATACATACGTGAAATACGGCATACCCATACGAGGATTCCGCAGCTTTTTGTCATATCAGCTGATGGCGAGATATTTTTATTGTATCAGCTGATGGCGAGATATTTTTATTGTATCAGCTAATGGCGAGATATTTTTATTGTATCAGCTGATGGCATTATTTTTTGCTAATTACGAAAATTGATGGTACCTTTGTATTCAGAAACAAACTTTAAACTATCCCCAAAAATGTCAAGAAAAGACTACCGCGAGGAGAATCAGAAATTCCTCGATGAGATATCAGTTCAGGAAGGCGTGCAGAGCCTCGGCAACGGCGTTTATTACAAGGTCCTTGAGACCGGCAGCGGCAAGGGCACCGTCAAGTTCAACAGCGTCTGCACCTGCCATTACCGCGGCAAGAGGGTGGACGGCTACGTTTTCGACAGCAGTTTCGAGCGCAGCGTTCCCGAGGCCTTCCGTCCCAACGAGCTGATTCCCGGATTCGGCGCCGCCCTCATGGCCATGCACCCCGGCGACCGCTGGGAGGTATATATCCCCTACACCCAGGCCTACGGCACCCGCAACAACGGCCCAATCCCCGGATATTCCACATTGATATTCGAGATCCTGCTGGTGGGGATAGCGTGAGAAAATTAACAATTAATAATCAAAAATGTCTTACGATATGCAACAAGTCCTCGATTTTCTCCGTGAGATCAGGGACAACAATAATGTGGAGTGGATGCACGCCAACCGCTCCAAGTACGAGAAGGCCCGCGATACATTCAAGGCTCTCAGTACGGAAATCCTTACAAGGATGCAGGCCGTAGATCCTCAGCTGAAGGGCCTCGAGGTCAAAAATTGTATCTTCAGGTTCAACCGCGACACAAGATTCTCGCTCGACAAGGCTCCATACAAGCGCCATTTCGGAGTATATTACGTTCCCGGCGGCAAGAAGACGGTGGGGGCGGGCTACTATCTCCATATCCAGCCCTACGACGAGACCGACGAAATGTTTGGTCAGAGCCTTATCGACATTGGCCTCTACGCGCCGCCATCCAAGGCCGCCAAGATAGTCCGCGAGGAAATCTTCTACGGCGCAGGCGAGCGTATGCAGGCATTCCTCGATCAGCCCGCCGTTAGGGACACCTACAAATTCTACAGCGGCGACCGTCTGAAGGTGCTTCCAAAAAATCTGAAGGATTCTCCCTACGACGAACTCATCCGCCTAAAGAACTGGGATATGTTCCAGAACCTGACCGACGACCAGATTCTCGCCGACGATTTCGTGGACTACGTGGTAGAAAAATTCACCATCGGCATGGAATGGAACCACATTCTTAACGAGATGCTCGATGGATACGAGGGAGAGAGTATTTTTTAATTAACAATTAACAATTTCCATAAATATAAAAATGATGACACGCACGTCCGTGCGTCTCTACGTGCCATTCGGATAAAACCCATGTAATGATTTGTCAATCAGGGTTATGTGTGGATTGCTCGTAGAGACGCACGGACGTGTGTGTCATATATATATTACAATGAATAACATTGTCCATTATTTAGTCGCATAGCGTCTAATTAATTCCATAATTCCCTCATTAGCCCCCTCCTTGGGGAACATCCAGTAGCGGTTGCTTGTGGCGGTTTTCTCGCCCTCGTGGAAATACATTTCGTCGTCCATGGTGAGTTCCGATGGGCCGTTCAGGTCAAAGAATTCTGGGTGGAGCCACTGGATAAGTGTGATAACGTCCCACATTCGCTGACCTGTATCGCAGTTGTGATGCTTGTAGCAGTGATAGAGAGGGCTCTCGGTGTTGCCCGTTTTCTCCAGGTCGGCCAGCATGTCAGGAATGGCGTAGTCAAACATGTCGCCGGCCTCCTGAGGGCTGAAATACATTGGGGCGGGGCAGAGTCTCATGAAAACCTTGGCATGGTCTGCGTCCTGCGAGAAGTTGTAGTCGGGCTCCATGCCCTTTCCGAAATGTCCAGCCTGAAGATAAATGGCCTTCACCTTCTGCCTTACAAGGTCCACACCGTTTAGCTGCGAATACTCGTCGGCCTCCGATTCCAGCAGATGCGCCAGGTTGCTGGCAAATCCTATGGAGAGAATGGTGATGGAATTGTCGTTGGCCTCCGACAGAATCTTTCTGTAAAGTTTGTATGAATCAGGCAGTTGCGCTATCTGATCATCGCTGAGGGTTCGTGGCAGACGGGGCTCGTCGGTGTAGGTGTCGGGGTCAGCCACCTTCCAGTAGTCGATGAAAACACGTGGATCCTTCTTGCCGTGTTGCACCATTCCGATAGGCACCTCGGTGTGCTTGTAGTAAGTGTTCATCATGTCGGCAAACTTGGCGTTCACCTCGCCCTCGCGGTTCACCATGATGGCCTTCAGGTCTATAACTCCGTCATTCATAAGGTTGTAGAGACAGGCCAGGGTCACCACGTCGTCGGTGCTGGATCCGAGGTCGGTATCGAGGATCACGCTTGCGGGCGTTTGGGCCTGGGTGGAATCCTTCAGTTCCTGTTCATTGGACTTGGTGCCTCCATTGCCGCAGCCTGTAATCACCGATCCAATCATTGTTGCCGAAAGCAACAGACATAGAGATTTTTTCATAACAAATTGTATTAAAGTTTTTTTTCAGCGCAAAAATACAAAAAAACACAAATCCACGTCACCATCTGCCATACAAAAATCAAAATACGATTTTTTTGTCTATACAAAGCCTCTATTATTCTATCATTTCGGCAACCTTTTTTTTGTAGCTAATGGCAAAAAAATAGTTTTCCTCATCTTGTATAACGAATTGTTTTATAGTATGTTAAACAATTATTAAAAAGTGAAATTTTTTGCAACTTTTTGCGGGAAAATTCGTTTTTTGGTTTGGTATTTGGTATTATACTGATACTAATGGTATAATTATGTCTAACCGTAAAATTAACTATATAAGACTATGAAAAGATTTTTGTTGACAATAACAGCCTTGATGATTGCCGCAGTAATGAACGTGGCGTGGGGACAGCTGACGTTTAAGGCTGTGGGAGGAGATGTGACTCTGCAGGTTACCACAAGTCGAGATTATAGTTTGGATGCATTGTATTTTAAGTACAATGGTAACGATTGGAATACTGAGGCTGTCGCATATAATGTTGGATGGGGTAATAATAATCATACCAAAACAAATACTGTGAAGACCATTACTTCAGGAACTTCTGCAGTAGTAACAGGTACTAATGCTAATGGTTTTTATCCTGTTTATAATGGTCGCCTTAGCGATTATTATCAAAGTACGCATTTCTTAACCGGAGGCAATGGATCTTTGGAATGTTATGGTAATATATCTTCTTTGTTGGGAGAAAATATCTCTTATCCTTTGCCGTATGGAGCTTTTAGGGGGTTGTTTAGTGGTGCTACTAATTTAACGAAAGCTCCTAATTTGGATTTGACTTCTTTAAGTTCTGATTGTTATGATAATTTGTTTAATGGATGTTCCTCATTAAATTATATTAGTGTAGAATTTACTAGTTGGGATAATGGTGCTACAGATAATTGGGTAAAAGGTGTTGCTGCTAGTGGTACTTTTGAGTGTCCTAAAGTTTTAGCTGACGCAGTACCTGCAACTTTAGACAACAACAATAGATACAATTATATTCCATCTGGTTGGCAAGTTATCTATATATCTAAGGTAAAAGTTGATAATAATTCTAAGAAATTTGTTAGCGATATTTCGAAAGAGAGTGGTGTCAAAGTTGGTGAGACCGTAACTTTTGATGTTGCTTGTCAGGGTTATAAGATTAAGGAAGTTGAGGCTAAAGACTCAAAAAATAATATAATTGCAGTTTCGAAAGTAACTGGCGATCAGTATTCTTTTGTTATGGGTGAATACGATGTAACTATATACGTTGATGCTGATGAAATTGATTATAAGGTTACAACTGAATTGTTAGTTGATGGTGTTTCTGAGTCTTCCAAGGATGGGATAAGTGTGAACAAGGATGTTTTAACTATCAGTAATAATATTGCTACTTTTACTGCTCTTGACAAGAAAGGATATACCTTGACAAGTGTTTATGTTAATGGAAAAGGTGCTTCTTTGATTTCTATTGATGGAGGCCATCAGGTTTTGATTGATATTAAAGATTATTATGAAGACATCTTGATTAAGGCTAATTTCACTACCGCTTTTTACGACATTACTTTGGCTGATGCTTGTAAGGATTATACTTCCGTGGCTGACAACAAGACTAAGGCAAAGTATCAGGAAAATGTAACTGTAAATGTTGAGGCTATTCCATTGGGATATCGTTTTGATGGTATTGAGGTTAAAAATTCTGCCAATGGAAATACAGTGTACCAAAAATCTGATTATCAGCCTTCTTTTACATTCTCTATGCCTGACGATAATGTAAATATTACTGTCAGCCGTCCTGCTGTTCAGTATCCTGTAGAATACAAGGGAGATTTTAATGCCACAGGTTTAAGCAAGGTAACTATCAGTGATAATTTTGAGTTCACTGTAATGGACAAAGGTAGTACTGGAGAGACTGTTGATTATATCAAGATTAATGGCAAAGAGCAGAATATTCAGAAAAGCAGCAACGATTACAAAATCGGTGTGCGTCAGTTTATTGTTGCTGACCCCGATATTGAAAAGTTCTCAATTGAGGTAGCTTACAAGAAAGCCACTTATCAGGTTACTGTAAATCCTGAGTCTGCTGGTTTTGTGACAGCTTCAAATTCTACTTCCGATAAGAGTATGGAAAGTGGTTTGTTGGAGGCTCAGTATGATGACAAGATAAATTTCTCTGTTAATGATAGAACAGATTACGGTTACGACCTTGCAAGCGTTACCAGAAATGGTGACGTTATAACTTCGTCGTTGCCTCTTGTAAATTGGGCGATGCCTGCTGGCAATGTGGCATTTGTCGTTAAATTTGTTCCTCACGATTATGCCCTCTCATATGATGGCACAGGATTTACCAACAACAGCGGATCTACTGTTAATGTAAAACAGAATATTGATTTTACATTGCACGACAGGTCGGCTGATGGTTTGGAGATAGACAAAATCTATGTTAACGATATTCCGTTTACCAATTTCTCCAAATCTGACAATAATGTAAAGATTCCTGTTTCAGAATATTTGACAAGTATTGTCGAGAACGACAAGGCCGTTGTCAAGATTGAATGGAAGAAAACAGAATATAATGTTGAGACTGCCACAGATCCTGCATCAATTGGCGGTGTTGAATTCAAGAACAATGCAAGACCAGCAGTTGTTACTGCGCAGAAAGGGGAATCCATTAGCATTGTGTTCGCCGATAAGACAGACGAAGGATATAGATTCAATCGTGCATATTATAATGTAAAGAAGGAGTCTAGAGACTATCCGCTTTCTGTTAGTGACCTGAAGGCAGAGATTGCTTCAATGCCGGCTTCTGATATCAAGATTGTTGCTGAATATGATCCAATTACTTATGAAGTTACATATTCAAGCAATCAGGGCGTTGGCAATATCACAGGACCAGCTACGGCTATAGTTACTGATATGATTGAGTATGATATCGACAATAAGGAGGCATCCGAAGGTCTTGATATTGACTATATTAAGGTAACCAAAAAGTCTGATAATTCTTCTGTGACACTCGGCAGCAAGAATTATAAAGGTAAGATTGCGATGTCATCTTATATAGATGATATTGAGATTTTTGTTTCTTACAAACTCAAGGATTTTTCAATTTCTTCCGATAAGTTTACTTTGATAAACAATACAACTCAATCACTATCAAGCAAGACTGATGTTGTATCGGCCCACTATAACGATAATATCGAAGTAAGCGCCGACGACCGCACTATTGATGGTTACAGTTTCGAGAGTATTACTTTCGACAGCAAGGATGGCGACCAGCCTGTTGCCTGCACCAAGGACGGTGACGTTTATAAAGGCAGTTTCACGATGCCGGCCAAGAACATAAAGGTAACCACCAACTATTCCGAGATTGTTTACAATGTTACCTACAAGGGACACATTGATGATGGTGATGGTCCTAAGGATGCCGACGGTCTTATTGCGGGAGCCACTACAGCCACAGTTACCAAGGGTATTACATACACATTGGTTTCTATGCCGGGCTATGCTCCATACAAACTTCAGATTAATGGAAATGACGTTCCTGTTTCCAACGGTTTCTACTCTTTGCAGAAGCCATTTAAGGACGTTGCATTCGAGGTTTGGTACAAGGTTCAGGATTATTCATTGATAGCAGATGAGCCCGAGATCAATACCATCACTAAGAACGGAAATACTGTAAGTTCTCCTGCTACAGCGCGTTACGAGGATAAAATCACTTTCAAGGTAAACGAGCGTGACGGCTACGACCTCAAGAGCGTTGTTGTAAAAGGTCTTACAACCAACAACACTCTCACCGCTGTTTCTGAAGTTTACTCATTCACAATGCCAGCCGAGAATGTAAATATCGTTGCCAACTTCGATTTGAAGTCAAAGAATGTTGTTTACAATGGCGACAACTTCACATTCAAGGGAATGGATAAGGTAACAATGAACGACCTCATCCAGTTTGGTGCCAAGGAGATTCCTGGAAAACGCCTCAGCAGTGTTACTGTTGGAGGTCAGTCTGTCGACCTTACTCAGACCAACACATTTATAGTGAATGCTAAGGAGTTGGTTAAGGACGACAAGATTGTTGATATTCAGGTAGTTCTCACATACATAGATTTGTTGCACGTCACCACCAAGGACGACAACATTACTATTAATAAGGAGTGGGTTGCAAACGGCGAAACCGTCGACTACACCGTTGCCAACAAGCCTGGCTATACTTCCGCAATATCGGTAACTCCAGCGGATGGCATTGCAGGCTCCTTAGATCCCAAATCTACCAGTGGAACTCTTACGGTTAATAAGGATATCGAGTTCTCAGTTACATATACCGCAGGCAATTTTATGGTGGTCTCGAAGGACGGATTCTACGAGGATTATGCCACAGCCAAGGAAGTAGCCTGTGGAAAGCCCGTAAACCCAACCCCAAAAGACAGAACATCAGAAGGTTACAAGTTTGTGGCAGGAACCTACAACGGCAAGGAGATCCCAGCTGATGGCTTCGTGATGCCAGCCGAGAATGTGATCCTCGTGGCTTATTATGAGCCGATAGAATATACAGTAACTTTTGTAGCTGATGGCGAGGGAACTGTTAGCCCCGAAAAGGCCACCGCAACCATCAACGACAACGTATATTTTACAGCCACGGCAAACTCTGGCTATGAGATTGCAGGCGCCGAAATCTCTTACGGCACA
>JAZUEG010000546.1:0-2181 GCA_045640025.1 Bacteroidales bacterium | reverse complement strand
GTTACTACTGCAACATCCTTGCCAAAACGCAGCAAAAGAAGAAGCAAAAACAAGACTATGAGCGAAATCCAAAGCCAGAGAAAGCTTGGTTTCTTTACCCTGATCTCATATTCGGTATCGGTATCGCCCGATACAAAGGTTCTTGATTCAGCCATTTTAGTATGTTTTAGTTGTGAATAAAAACGAACAATTAAGGTGTTTCTGTCACATGACAAAAACACCTTAACTCATTGAATTATTTGTAGTTATATAAAGCTTTCGACCTTATTTTACTATGGCTTCCACTCTGGTGCCTACAGGGAGATCGTGGATTACCACGTAGCCGTCGGCGTCGGTTTTCAGGACCTCTTCCTTGTCGAGATAGCGGACTGTAACCTTGCGGTTTTTCACCACGTTGTTCCTGTCGTCCATCACCTTGATGCGTATATTGCTGGTACGCGGCGTGGGCTCTGGAGGAGGCGGTGGAGTTACGGTAACCACAATGCGGTAAGGATTGCTCTTGTAATCGAAAACATTGATGAGGTCATACAACTTCTCGCCGGTTTCGGCCAGCTGATACGATTCCACCGATACACCCTGCTTGATGTCCTCGAGCGTGATGCCGCCGTCGGCATTGGTAACGGCAGAAACACTCTGCCCGTTGTATTCGAAGAGGAATGTCAAATTGGGCTGCGGCACACCGTTCTGATCCACCACTACATATTCCATGTTGCGCTTGGGAGTTACCCTTATCACGTATTTTTCGCCCTCCTGACATGTAAACGGCAATGGAGCAAGATGTTCCACATCAGCGGATACAAAAGCCTCCACATACTGGCCTATCCTTACATCGTTGATTACGATAGAGCCGTCCATATCGCTCACGGCCTGGAATTCCTGACCCTTGATTCTGAAAACCACGGTCTCGCCGGCCACGGGCTGCATATCGTCCTCGCTCACAATGCTGAAACGCATAGGAATCTTCGGGATATTGTAGAATTTATTGAGCACTCCGCGCTGTGCGCCCGGATAGTCCTCTATGAATCCCCACTGGATAACGAGCACGTGGATATCGCCGTTTCCGTTGTCTATCAGGAAGATGCTCTCCTCGTTGGGTATCTCTATGCAGTTCTTGAAGATGGGCAACAGCGATGGATCATGAAACGAATCTACCGCCGCCATCAGCTTGGCCACCGCATCGGCCAGCATATCCTGAGCCAGGCTCTTCTGCTGAGCCGGAAGGTTGTAATACGGCACTGCCTTGCCGGGATATGTGCTCGACCAGGCTATCTTGCGGCCGGCGTCAAAAACCACAGGCTCGGCAAAAAATCTGTAAACATCATCGTTGGGGAATGCCGCCCTTATCTGCTTGTAATACTCCGGCGATGATACCGGGCTGCCCTGCAGATAGCGGAGGGTGGCTGTGCTGTTGGTAGATATTATATTATGCATATCAGCTGATACGTTTTATATTATTGAACAATAATGGGTTAGATAGATAAATTTGCCATTAGCTGCCTAAAACCAAAACCATCTGTGACGCGCCAAAACCTCGATCTGGGTGCCCTTGGGCGCCTTTACTTTCACCTTGGAATCCTGGTCTACAAGGAGCTCCTCCACCTTGCCGAGGTACTTGACCTTAACTCGCGAATTTGGCTTTGGGTTGCCCTTGGGGTCGGTTACTGTAATGGTAATCCAGCCATCGGTATCGGGCTCCTCGGCTATCACGATATGATGTATATCCTCCTGGAGATCATTTACAAAGCTGTGCGGATACAGGCGGCCGCCCTGCCCGTCCTCGTGATAGGCCGAAACCCTGTCCTGATGGGCCACGCCGCGGAGCTCTATCATGCCATTGGCATCGGAGAGAATGCGCTCTATCCTGCCGCCCTGCAGCTCGAATGTGAATCCCATGTTTGGAATGGCCTCGCCTGTGGGGCGCTCCACACGGAAACGCATATCGTTGATTTTGGGCATGTTGACTATTATCTTGTATAGAGCCTGCTTGGAATCGAATACAAACGAATTGAAGTTGTTGGTAGATTCGGCCGAGCCCTGGCTCTGATATGTATCCACGCGGTCGCCGTCCCTCATGCCGGGCAATACGATCTGGCCGTTGGCATCCGACACCAAATTCTCCGACTTGCCGCCATACTCGAACCTGAATCCCATATTCGGCACAATGTGGCCGTCCTGGTCTTC
>JAZUEG010000545.1:0-10666 GCA_045640025.1 Bacteroidales bacterium | reverse complement strand
GGTGCAGATATACATGTTTATGCTCGACGAGAGTTTGTAATAATATTGATCTATATGCCTGATTTTATTGTACATCCGCCGGAGATAATACGGCATTTCTTCAAGCGTTACACTTGGAAACTGGTTCCCGAAAACGAGGACGAGCGTGTGCTCTATCTCACATTCGACGACGGACCCATTCCCGAGATGACGCCCGGCACACTCGACCTCCTGGCCAAGTATGGTGCCAAGGCTACATTCTTCTGCGTGGGAGATAATGTGAGGAAGTATCCCGAAATTTACAAACGTATCATCGACGAGGGCCACAGCGTGGGCAATCACACATACAACCATCTGAGGGGCCTCGTTACACGTACACAAGAGTACATCGACAATGTATACATGGCCGATGAGCTGATAGACAGCAACCTCTTCCGCCCGCCCCACGGCAGGATGAAACGAAGCCAGACCCTGGAGCTCAGCAAAAACCGCCAGATAATACTCTGGGACATCCTCACCAAGGACTACGACCAGCGAGTAAGTCCCGAGCGGTGCCTCATGAATGTGGTGGACAATGTATCGTCGGGGGCCATCATTGTGTTCCACGACAATATCAAGGCACAGAAGAATCAGCGCTTTGCCCTGGAGCAGACCCTCAGGCGCTACACTCTCGATGGCTACACCTTCAAGGCCATTCCATACGGGAGCATCAAGACAAAAACCGATATAGCTAATACTTAATTATACGATATGAATACATTAACAGCAATTATGGGCCTGTGGACCACGCTGCTCGATGCATCAGTTACCATCAGCATTCCATGGAGCGCCATCGACTGCCTTATGGGCATTACCGTGATAGTGGGCGCCATAGTGGGCTACAAGCGCGGAGTAATAGTGGAGTGTATCAGCTTTTTTGCTGTATTTGTGCTGCTCACCATCTGCGTCAATATTTCCAAGTGGGTACACAAGACGCTGTGGGCCAGGGCCGATGTGCCCGACCTCTTTGCCATAATACTGCTGGCGGTGTGTTTTGTGATAGGCCTCGTGTTCGCGGTCAGCAAGGTAAACTACAAGACCCAGAACGCTCTTTCCGATACCAAGTTGGGCTCGTCGGCCATGACATTGGGCGCGGTGTTTGGCGCGTTGAAATTCTACATGATAGCGGCCGTGTTTCTCGTGACGCTCTTCAAGATCGATGAGCATGCGCAGTTTTTGCCCGATACAGCCCGCAAGTCCACCATCTCGCGCGGCAGTATCTGGATAGTTACCTCTATATTCCCGTATCTGCAGCTCGACAGCAAGAGGGTTCAGCAGTTCGAATACCCCAACAACAACGATGCCGGCCAGTAGCGTTGTTTTATTTATTTTTTTCAGCTAATACAATTAAAATTACAAGACCATTATGATAGAAATAGGATATACAAATACAATGGAGGTGCTCAGGATAACACCTCAGGGCGCTTACCTTAACGGCGAGGACCTCGGCGAGATTCTCCTGCCAAGCAAGTACCTGACCGCGGATACCAAGCCCGGCACCACGGTGGAGGCTTTCATCTACCTCGACAGCGAGGACCGTCTGATAGCCACGCTTCAGCATCCATACACCGAGATCAACCATTTCGCCTACCTGGAGTGCGTGCAGGCCGACAGCCTCGGCGCCTTCCTCTACTGGGGGCTCGATAAGGACCTCCTTGTCCCAAAATCGGAGCAGAAGGAGCGTTTCTTCGTGGGCAAGAAATATATAGTTTACGTATATTTGGACGAGAAGTCGCAGCGCATAGTGGCCTCGCAGAAACTGGCCAAGTTCCTCGGCGACGATGAGCCTGAGTACGAGCCTGGTG
Source organism: Bacteroidales bacterium (assembly GCA_045640025.1). Taxonomy (GTDB): domain Bacteria; phylum Bacteroidota; class Bacteroidia; order Bacteroidales; family UBA3824; genus UBA3824. The sequence goes on along the minus strand of JAZUEG010000545.1, from coordinate 8,843 downwards.
ACAAATGTGAAATCTTTGTGGCTCAGCGCACTGACCTCGGCTACAAGGTGATTGTGGACCACAAGCACTGGGGCATGATTTACAATACTGAACTCTTCCGCCCCGTAAAGTCGGGCGAATATACCTACGCCTTCGTGAAGAAAATCCGCGACGACAACCGCATCGACATGATGCTCGAGAAATCGAGCGTGAAACTCGTGGACAGCACCGAGCAGGATATCTACGAGCGCATCAAGCAGAACGGCGGATTTCTGCCCCTAACCGACAAATCGAGTCCCGAGGAGATTTTCGAGGAGTTCGGTATCAGCAAGAAAATCTTCAAGAAAGCCGTGGGCGGTCTCTACAAGTCGCGCCTTATCGAAATCACCGACAGCGGACTGAAACTGGTATAAAGTTTTATTAAGTAATTGAAGTGATTGAAGTAATTGAAGTGATTGACGCTGCGACGAAATGACTGTCAAGTAATTGAGTGCAGTTATTTTAATCTCTTCAATTACTTCATTTATTTCAATTACTTCAATCACTTCAATTATTTCAATTACTTAAATATTTATGCTTTTTTCTGTTGATGAGATTGCTGAGATTATTGGCGCGAAGTTGGCGTGCGGCTCTGGCAGTCTGGAAGTTGAGAGAATTATCGTGAGGGCCGCCAACGCCGCCGCCCTTCCACGATCAATATATTTCGACCTTAAGAGATTCAAGGATCCCGTGCGTCCGCTCCATAGGATGTACGATATGGGAGTTAGGGCCTTTGTGGTAAGGGAATTGCCGGAGGATTTGGACTATTTTTCTGAAGCCACTTTCCTTGTGGTTGAGAGCATTCCTACCGCCATCAATCTGTATATCAACGAGGTGATAGCCAGATATCAGGGTAGGGTAGTGGCTGTTCCTCAGCGCGGGGGCAACTGTTGCCTCAAGGACTGGATGTACAATCTGCTGAAGCCATGCGGAAAGGTTTTCGCCACCACGCGCTATGTGGATGAGTTGGATTTCATAGAGAACGTCAGCAACCTAAACAACGATTTCGACTACGCAGTCTGTCAGATTCCCGACAAATACGATTTTCTCTGCATCTCGAATATCGAGAAGGCCGACCACGTGGCACTTGAGGAGGATGAGTTCCAGATCGACTACACAATAAGAGAGAACTCCAGCGAGATTGCCATTAGCTGCCAGCCAGCTGATACATATTCGGTTGCGATACCATTCTGCGACGCCATCCACGCCGAGGATGCCGCCCATTGCCTGTGCTATCTGCTGAAATCGGGAATCTATGACGAAGGACTCCACAAAGCCATTTTCGCAGGATTCTCGATACCTGACAATCAGATAAAGATGCGCGATACTGATATGAATATCGGCGTAATGTCTTGTTTCTCAACCATCAACAATATTTACTCGATATGCAGGATGTTTGATTTCGCGGCGCGTCAGCATCAGTACAACAAGCTCTCGGCTGTGATAATGAACCCCGCGATGGAGAACCTCAGCAAGGACGAGTTTTTCGCGCAATTGTTTTTCGCGGCCAAGAGCGCAGGAATCAGCCGCATAGTTTTCATTGGCTATTACGAGCAGATTCCGCACGACGACGATGTCAGAATCACCAAATACGACACCGTTCAGGACTATATCGACAATTTCGACTATCCTCAGCACAGCGGATGCGGAATAGTCTTCAAGTCACAGAGTTACGATGATTTTGCCGATATTTTCGATTTCCTGAATGTCGGCAACCACGACACGGTTCTCGAGGTGTCGCTAACGGCCCTTAAACACAATCTCAACTATTACCGATCGCTCCTGAAGCCCAAGACAAAAATGGTGGCTATGGTGAAGGCTAATTGCTACGGCTCGGGAACATATCAGATGGCCAACACTCTCCAGAACAACGCCGTGGATTATCTCTGCGTGGCATTTGCCGAGGAGGGTATTGCCCTGAGACTCAGGAATATAAAACTGCCGATAATAGTGATGAACTACGACGGCAGAAACTACAAGCAACTTGCCAACTACCGTCTGGAGCCCATACTTTTCAGCGTGGAGCGCACTCAGAAATTCATCGACATTCTCCGCGCAAGGAATATCAAGAATTATCCTGTCCACATAAAACTCGATACCGGAATGCACCGTTCGGGATTTATGGAGCAGGAATTGGAGGATTTCTGCGCCCTCGTGAACGCCAACAAGGACGTAATCGACATTAAATCAATGCTTACCCACTTTGTGGCCGCCGACGATGAGGCCGAGGACGATTTCTCGGTCCTCCAGTATCAGCGCTTCAGCCGTATGGCCGATTTCATCTGCGCCAAGACGGGCCTAAATCCGCTCCGTCATATCTGCAATTCCGTTGGCATTGAGCGACTTACGCAGTATCAGTCTGATATGGTCCGCCTCGGCATAGGTCTATACGGCGTGGCATACGAGGCCACCGACCAGCTGATGGGAATCTCGAAGTGGAAGACCAACATTGTGCAGATCAAGAACATAGATTCCACCGAGACAGTGGGTTACAACCGTCGCGGCAAGATAGACCGCGCCTCACGCATTGCCCTTATCCCCGTAGGCTACGCCGACGGCCTGAACCGCAAGTTTGGCAACGGCAACCTGATGGTGGAAATCAACGGCCGCCGCGTCCCCACAATCGGCAATATCTGTATGGATATGTGTATGATAAACATAACAGGCATAGACTGCAAAGTAGGCGACGAGGTAGTGATTTTTGGGACGAATGTTAAGTTAATCGAAATGTCGCAGGCGATTGGGACGATACCATACGAGATATTGACGGGGATAAATCAGAGGGTAAAGAGGGTGTATGTGGAGTAGGGGGATTTTTTGAGGTCACAGATTGTGACCTCAAAAAATATATTGCAAATTTTCTTTTGCCATATCGCAATTCTTTTCTATATTTGCCTTTGTAGAAAATATTAAATACAACATACGGCATTAACTATTTATCAAATTCAAGACAAAAGTGTAGGAAACTGTTGGTTTTGAATAATAAACAGTGATGGTTTTTCTTTTCAAGCACGTATTGTGTTTGTAGGGATTGTCGTTTGTATATACCATTTGTTGATGCTCGCACCTCACGGTGTGGGCTTAATCAGGTATATACAGCGGAGTTCTTTCCTACACTCTCCGTGAATTTGATAGAGAGAGTCCGCACCTGTTTTTTTGGAGATTGATAGTTGAGGCTGTGGACACTTTAAATAACTATTAATATTATGTCAGGATTTCAATCTCCTATTACGATTAATCAATGTATTGATCGTATAAAGCGAAATGAGTATTTGTTGCCTGCATTTCAACGAGAGTATACTTGGAAACCCGAACAGATTGAGAATCTGTTTGATTCTCTAATGAAGGGATATCCAATCAGTTCGATGTTGTTTTGGAAAGTCCGTGACAAGGCAAAGAGTTCATATCGTTTTTACAAGGTTTTGGATTCGTATGTTGAATGGTACAAAATCCACAATGATGCCATTAACACCAACCAATCCAATGATTTTTGGGCAATTTTGGATGGACAGCAAAGATTGACTTCTTTGTATATAGCCCTGTGTGGTACTTATGCCAAGCACCGTTATCGTGCCCGTTGGGATAATTCTGAAACAAATTTTCCAACACTTCGTTTGTATCTGAATATCAGTAAGAAGTTGGTTACTGAGGATGACGACAAAACATACGATTTCCGTTTTATGGATCATAACGAGCGTTTGTTTGTTGATAGAGATAATTGCAAGTGGTTCAAAGTAGGCGAGATTTATAATGTCACTACACAGGACTATGATGTTGATGATTTCGCTGACGAGGTGAATTTGAAAAGGGAAGAAAAGAAAATGGTGAATATGCTGAAAAAAGTTGTTTTCGATTCTCCTGTAATCAACTATTATGAGATAGAAGATTCTGACCCTGATGTTGCTGTCAATATTTTTACACGTATCAATTCAGGTGGAACTCCTTTGTCTTTTTCCAATATCCTTATGTCTATGTTGATTGCTTCGTGGAGCAACAAGGATGCCCGAACTGAGATTCATAATCTTATTGACAGCATTAATAACAAAGGATTTAGAATTAGCCAAGACTATATTTTAAAGGCTATTGTATATCTTTATCGTAATGATGTTCGATTCAAAATTAAGACTTTCAGTAACTCTTTTATCAAGCAATTGGAGGATAAATGGGATTGCATAAGAAAGGCTATTGAGGAATTGTTTGAGTTGCTGAAAACTTTTGGCTTTGATGGATTCAATTTGACTTCCAATAATGCGACCTTGCCAATTCTCTATTATATCTATCACAGGGATATTTATGTTGGTTTCAGCAATTTGTCCCAATATAAGGCAGATAGAGAGATAATTCGTAAGTGGCTCCTTAAAATGTTGTTGCTTAAGGTGTTTGGAGCCAACAGTGATAATGTTCTGCGCGAGTCTCATAGCGTTTTTACACCTAATATGAACGACCGTCTTATAACCGATGACGTTCAGCAATTCCCTTCCGATAGAATGGGATATAATGAGATAACAAACGAACAGATTGATGGTTTGTTGAATACTCATAAGGACAACAATTACGCTTTTGCAATACTCTCTTTCCTGTATCCTCATTTGGATTACCGCTACGAGTTCCATAAAGATCACATTCATCCGTTCTCAAAATGTAGGGAAAAAGATCTCGATTGGGAAGTATATGATACTATTGTCAATTTGCAGATGCTGGATGGTATTGAGAATATGTCGAAGAATGCAAAGGATTTGTCAGATTGGGTTGATCTTGAGACCAATGCTGATAATCGTACGCAATTCCTCAACTCTCATCTTATTCCTGATGTGGATTTAAGTATTGAGAATTGTGAGGAGTTCTGGAAGGTTAGAAGAGATATGCTTGCTAAGAGGATTAGAGATCTCGTTGCTGGTAATTAGTTACTTTTTTACACTTTTTTATTATTCCCGGGCGGAAATGCGAAAAAAAATGTCATTTCCGCCCGGGAATAATTTTTTTTTATGTATCTTTGTCCTTAGAAATTCAAATCCATTTTGCTATGAATACTATAATTGGACGAGAGAACGAGAAGCGTCAGTTGCAGAAATATCTTGATTCAGGAAAGCCTGAGTTTGTGGCTGTTTATGGCCGTAGGCGTGTTGGAAAGACGTTTTTGGTGACGTCGTTTTTCAACAACAAGTTTGATTTTGATACAACTGGAATCATTGACGGAAATTCGGAGATTGAGATGCAGGCTTTTTATACCTCGCTTCTCAATTATGGCTATCAGGGGCCACGTCCCGGCAATTGGATGGAGATGTTCGATGCCCTGCGTCATCTTTTAGAGAAGAATGAGAATAGGAAACGCATTGTGGTCTTTATTGACGAACTGCCGTGTTTCGATACTCATAAGTCTCAGTTTGTGAAGGCTTTGGATTATTTTTGGAACAGTTGGGCCTCGCGTGTCAGCAACTTTTTCCTTATAGTGTGTGGATCGGCTACTTCCTGGATTGTAAAGAATATTGTGGATAATCACGGCGGTCTCCACGACAGGATTACGCACGAGATGCACGTGAGGATGTTCAATCTTAGGGAGACTCGTGATTTCTTGATTTCCAAGAAGATACATTGGGACGATTTGTCGGTGTTGCAGGCTTATTCTGTGTTGGGTGGTGTTCCTTACTATCTTGATATGCTTGATAGGGAGCAGAGTGTGAGTGGTAATATAGACTCTTTGTTTTTTGGAGAGAACGGCGATTTGAAGAAGGAGTTCAACAGGCTGTTCAAGTCACTGTTCCGAAATCCTGACCGGTATGTGGATATTGTGAAATGCCTGTCGCAAAACAGGAGCGGTCTTACCCGCATAGAGATTGCTCAGAAACTGAAACTTGCTGATAATGGTCATCTTAGCAGTATGTTGGAAGATCTTGTGAACTGCGATTTTATACGCAAATACCGTACTGCCTCCCAGAAAATCAAGAGCAATAGCGCCATATATCAGCTTACTGATTTTTACTCGCTGTTTTATCTTACATTCTGCAAGAAAGACAGCACTGATGCTTATTATTGGACACATACTATCAATACGCCTGTCCAGAATACCTGGTATGGGCTGGCGTTCGAGCGTGTATGTATGGCCCACGTAAGTCAGATTCTCTATTCCCTGCACCTCGACAGAATCCATACTGAGTATTATTCTTGGAGAGGCAACACACCAGGCGCCAATGCCCAGATAGATTTGATTATTGACCGAAGCGACCGTATCGTTAATATTTGCGAGATTAAATATTCGGTGAATGATTATTCCCTGTCGAAGGATCAGAAAGACAAATTGCTTTCCAGAGTCCAGAAATTTGTGGAAGAGTGCGGAATATCAGGCGGTTATCATATTACACTGATAACAACCCACAATCTGAAACCTAATGTGAATTCGTCGGTGATACAATCAGTAGTAACTCTTTCTGATTTGTTTCAGGAGTAGTTTCACCTTTCATTTTTCAAAATTATTCCTGGGCGGAAATGAAGAAAAAATTGCCATTTCCGCCCAGAATAATTTTTTTGCACTAATAACCCGAAACAATTCGGGCGAAATCAACGAAAAAATCATCGATTTCGCCCGTTTTCTTACAATCTGGGCGAAATCGGTAAAAATTTAATCGATTTCGCCCGTTTTCTGTGTTTGGCAGTTGCCGAGATTTTCTCGGTAACTGATTCCTTTTCCGACTTTCTTGCCAATTTTTCAATTATTCCCGGGCGGAAATGTGAAAAAAAATGCCATTTCCGCCCGGGAATAATTTTTTTTGTAGCTGATATTATGGGCAGTTTTTTGAAAAATCGCAAAGTATACTTTCAACTTTTTCGTAAAAATCGCAAAGTATACTTTATGATTTTGAAAAATTTCCGATATAGCGGAAACTTTTGAACCAAATCTTTCCGCTATAAGGGAAACTTTTATGCTTCATTTTGTAAAAGCCACTTCCAGACGGGGACTACTTCTATATGGCAATTGTCGATATCTAGGCTTTGTTCCTCGTCTTTGGTGATTATGTACATTTTGTTTTGTTGGATGAAACTGTTGAGTTTTACAAGGGCTCTTGTCTCGCGTTCAAATGTCTGTGAGTCTTGGATAGAGTATGCCACTTGGTAAGCTTCTCTTGTTTCTGGCAGGTAGAAATCTACCTCGATATTGGTTGTGAAGTACGTAAGTTCTCCCGGGTATTTTTTTCGCAGATTTACGGCTACAATATTTTCAAGCAAAGTGGTGTTGGTGTCGGTGATGAATAATGATATGAAACCGTTGTCGCAAAAATAATATTTGGGAGTAGAGGCCTTCTCCGACAATTTTGCGGCAAAATTCTCTATCGAGAACATAAGCCAGGTATCCTGTATGTAGCCACAATATTCCGCAATGGTGTCCGGTTTCACCTTGTATCCGCTTGCAGTTACTACCGAGGCGGCGCGGTTGTAGGTTACAGGTTGCATAATGCTGTCAGCCAACTTTCTTATAAGCATTTTCATTGCCTTCTCGTTTCTGATAGAATATCTGGCTATCAAGTCGTTGAAGTATATTTTGTTGAAAAGGCTACTCAGCCAGTCGCGTTTGAAGACGTCTTCTGTCTTTATCACTTCCGGCAATCCTCCAAGTTTGAAATATTGCTCAAAGTTTCTTATTATGTGTGTGTTGGATAGATATTGCCAGTTTTTGTCGAGCTCTATGCCTTTAAGTTTCAGGAATTCATTGAAACTAAAGGGGAAAACCTCCTTGATGTAGAATCGTCCGCCCAAGGTTGTGGCTATCTCCGAGCTCAGCATTTTTGCATTGCTTCCTGTTATAAATACTTGATATCCAGTATCTGCCAGTCTGCGCGCAAATTTTTCCCAACCAGTTACAAGTTGAATCTCGTCAAGAAAGAAAATTGGTTTGCTGTTGTACGTTTCCTCGTGGCATAGTTTTATGGTGTCGAGGTCCTGAAGCTTCATATCATCGATACGGTCGTCCTCGAAATTGAAATACAGAATCTCGTCGATTGAGTGTCCGTTTTTCAACAATTTCTGTATGCATTGAAACATTAGGAATGATTTTCCAGCGCGTCTCAATCCAACGAAAACATTGTTTGCCTTGAAGTCGATGCTGATATCCCGTTCAATTACTTTTGCAGAAGTTGCAAGAGTCTTATATTCAAGTATTAATCGTTTTATAATATTTTTGTCAGCCATAGTAGTAGTGTTTTAATTGTAGCAAAAATAATAAAAATTTCCGATATAGCGGAAACTTTTGTACGAAATCTTTCCGCTATAAAGGAAACTTTTATATCAAATCTTTCCGCTATGGCGGAAACTTACCTCACCCAGAAGTCCCATGTGAATACTCCCTCGTTGCCGACGGCGTCGTAGAGTTTCATCACTAACTGGTGCTTGCCGGCGGTGAGGTTCAGGTCTTTTATGGTGGCTATCAGGCGGTTTTTCTTGTAGTCGTATTCAAAGGGCTTCCACTCGTTGTCGATGAAGGCGGTGTAGTTCTCTATGCCCGTGAGGTTGTCGGACGGGGATATGCTTATTATGTTGCTGGGGCGGAGGTACTGGCTTGTGTTTCTGCTGACGGCAGTGGGCGGCACGGTGTCGAGGCCTATGCTGAATGTGCCGAACTCGCGCGATTTTATCAGCAGGCTGTCACCCTGGACCTCACTGCTCACCATCTTGGAGCGACCCTTCTCGTTGGTGTGGATGGCGTAAACCTTGTCCTTGTGGAGTTTCTGCTCGTCGCTGAGGCCCATGCGTACCTGGAATGCCGTGTGGGCTGGTATCGAGGTGGTGCCTACCTGGATGCGGTTGAGCGCGGTATCCACGATTACAGGTACATA
>JAZUEG010000544.1:0-7938 GCA_045640025.1 Bacteroidales bacterium | reverse complement strand
CCGGCTGCCTTGTCGGTGTCAGAGAAGAAATCGCCAAAGCCATTAGCTGCAAATGTGCCGAGCTCCTGTCCGCAGCTGCAGCAGATGATGGCGAGTACGCCGGCCGCGATGATGGCGCCTACTGTCTGTGCGCCCATGTATGCGAGCATTTCCTTGGCGCTCATTCTGCCGTTTACGTAGCATCCAAATGATACTGCTGGGTTCAGGTGTGCACCGCTTATGTGGCCCAGTCCGTATGCCATGGCCACTACTGTAAGACCGAAGGCGATGGATACGCCGAGGAATCCTACGTGTCCGAAAAGTGCTGTACCACAGCCGCCTGCTACCAGTGTGAATGTACCGATACATTCAGCGATGAGTTTTTTTGTAAGTGAGTTCATAATGTTGTAATTTTTTATGGTTATTTATATTATTTCTGCTAATTGGATATATTAGCTTTTCTAAACCGAAAGTTAGAAATTGTTTTTGGTACTACCAAATAATTTTTTAACTTTTTTTACAAATTATCTTCAATATATTTGATAATCTTGCTGTAAAGGTGCCTTGTGGTATTGCCACCGTATATGCTGTGGTTTTTGTTGGTGTATACCGCCATGTCGAAATCCTTGTTGGCCTGTACGAGTGCTTCGGCAAATACCATTGCATTCTGCGGATGCACGTTGTCGTCGGCCGATCCGTATATGAGCAGGAACTTGCCCTCCAGCTTGTCGGCGTATTTCAGTGGAGAGTTGTCGGTGTAGCCCTTGTGGTTCTGCTGAGGCAGGCCCATGTAGCGCTCGGTGTAGATGTTGTCGTAGTATTCCCAGTTTTCTACCGGGGCTATGGCGATGCCGAGGTTGTAGCTTCCGGCGGCGCGTGTCATCAGGTTGGATACCATGAATCCGCCGTAGCTCCATCCCCAGATGCCCAGTCGGTCGGGGGCCACGAAGCTGTTTTTCCTGAGCCACTTGGCAAAGTCGGCGAGGTCTTCGGTCTCCAGTTTTCCAAGCTGTCCGTATGTGCATTTGCGGAATTGTGAGCCTTTGCGTCCTGTGCCGCGTGTGTCTACGCAGGCTATTATGTAGCCTTTCTGCACGAGTATCTGGTGCCAGTTGAATACAAACTGGTCGTTTACCTCGCAGTGGTTTGGTCCGTTGTAGCCTACCACGAGTACTGGATATTTTTTCTTGGGGTCAAAGTTCTGAGGCTTCATTATGAATGCGTTCAGCGTGTCGTGGTGGGAGTTCTGGAACTGGAAAAACTCTTTCTTGGCCATTCCGTATTGCTTGATGGTCTGTTTCAGCAGGGCATTGTCCTGCAATACACGGAGCTCCTGTCCCTTGTTGTTGTGTACAGAGATGTATCTCGGGGTTTCGGCGTTGCTGTAGAAGTTGATGAAATACTTGTAGCTGCTTGAGAATTCGGCGTCGTTGGTGCCGTCCATCTGCGATAGTTTCTGTAGTTTCTTGCCGTTGATGCCTATTGAGTATATTGCCTCCTGTGTGGAGTTTTCGCCCACACCTTTATAATATACTCTCTTTTCTGCAGGGCTGTAGCCTATGGGCTCTATCACCTCGCGCTTGGGGTCGCTGGTGATGGGGCGCTGTATTTTGCCGTAGGTATCGTATAGGTACAGCTGACGGCTGCCGCTCCCTTCGCTCATTATTATAAACTGTTTGCCGCCTTCTATGAAATGGATGTGTTGCATTACGGCCTCCTCTATGTATTTGGGATCCTTCTGCTCGTAGAATTTGCTGGTGCTGTTGTCGGCGGTGCTGAATCTCAGCAGCTCCAGATGGTTTTGCAGGCGGTTCATCCTGCAGATGCAGAGGTCGCCGCCGTTTATCCACTGTATGCGGGGTATGTATATGTCTGTATCAGCTCCCAAATCTGCCTGACGGGTTTGTCCGGTCTGTATGTCGTATATGTGTACCGATACTATCGAGTTGGCCTCGCCGGCCTTGGGATATTTGTATACGTAGTTTACAGGGTAGTTGGCCTCGGGATTGTATTTGCTGGTCATGTTGCTGAAAAACTGGAGAGTGTAGCTCTTCACGTTTTCCTCGTTGAACTTGATGTAGGCAATGTATCTGCCGTCGGGCGAGAACTCGTATGCCTTGTTGAACTCGAATTCCTCCTCGTATACCCAGTCAGGCACGCCGTTTATTATCTTGTTGATTTCGCCGTCGGTGGTTACGCTGTCTATGTTTCCGGTGGTCAGGTTCTTGAGCAGGATGTTGTTCTGCATTATGTAGGCCACCATGTTGCCGTCGGGCGATAGTGTGGCCATCCGCTGCAGACCTGTGGCGCAGAGTGTGTCGGTGTGGCGTGTGGCTATGTCCATTATGTAATAATCGGCATAGAACGACCGGCGGTATATCGGCTGCTCGTTGATGTGGTATATTATTTTTTTCTCATCAGCTGAAAACGTGTAATCGTCGGTGGCCGCCGGGAGATAGGTGACCACGCCGAGATTCTCGCCCGTGCTGTACGACGATTTGGTTATCATTCCGCGGCTCATTGTGGTATAGCTCTCGCCGTCGTTCATCGATCTTATTCCGTATACCGAGCGCTGGTAAAACTGGCCCGACAGCCAGTCGTTGAGTGTTATTTCGTTGGTCTGTCCCATGGCGCAAAGCGTGGATGCCGACAGTGCCGCCATTATGATTATTCTTTTCATATATTTTGTTTTTTTGTATTTGTATCAATCTCTAATCCCTAATCTCTAATCTCTACACTTTCTACTTTAAGCTTTCCACTACCTGTTGCTTGTTACGATGATGTCTACTTTCTGGAACTGGGCACCTGATGTGCCACGGCCTTCCATCGTAATTCTGCTGGCTGATATTCCGCGGAATGTGAGGAAATCCACCACCTTGCGGGCGCGCTGCATAGATAGCAGTGCCGGCTCTCTCTCTACATTGGAGCAGTATCCGGCCACGTTGATGTGTACGTTTTCGTTGTTAGCTAATAGTATTACAACGTTCTCGAGCTCCGCCTTGGCCTCGGGTGTAAGTTCGGCGCTGTTTTCGGCAAAGAGCAGGTTTTGCAGCTCCATCGACTTGCCCACGTTGATTCGCTTGAGCATCAGGCCGTCGCGGTTGATGGTCTCGAATGTTGTTAGCTGGTCGCTCGAGAGCTGTTCCTGGTGTACCCAGTATCCCGGAGCGGTTATTTTCAGCTGATAGTTCTTTCCTGTGATGAATGTGGTGAAGAAGCTTCCGTTTGTTGAGCTCGATTTCATCTTGGTGATTACATCATGACGCAGCAGGTCTATCACCTCCACTGTGGCCTGAATAGGAGCGAGGGTGTTCTCATCGCTGATGGTGCCTCGCAGGATGGTCTGCTTGATCTGTGTGACGTCCTCGAATCTGAAGTTCTCGCCGCTCACTATGTCGTCGATGTCCATTACATCGTCAAACTTGATTTCGCGTTTCTTCTCGTCGAACTCGAAGTTTACCTCGAATCGCTTGTATCCGTTGAACTTGATGATGTACTGGTCCTGTCGGAGGTCGAAGTATTCGCTCCAGATGTTGTTCTCAATCTTTACGGTGTAGAAGTCGGCCACGGGCGCAAATATCTCGTAATATCCCTGCTGGTCGGTGAATGCGTACCACGATTCGCCGTGGCTGTCGGTGATGGAAACCTTGATGCCGTCGAGCCTGAGGTCCTGGATGGCTGAACGCTTGGCCCTGTTGAACTTGACGGTTCCGAATACTAGATTCCTCTCCACGAACGGCACGTAGATGGTGGTGTCGCGGCGGAGGTCCACAAGCAGATTGTTTTCCTGAATGTTGAATCTCTCGTTCTGCTCGTCGGTGGGCTTAAAGGTGAGCATGTACTGAGCCTCGGGGATGTTGCGGTATACGGTGTATCCCTCAAAGTTGGATGCTGTCTCTATGTTTCCGAACATCTCGCCATTGTAGTGGTAAGATGTGTCGATTGTGGAATTGTTGAGAATGTCCATCACCACGTTTTCCACCAGAGGCTCGTTGTTTCCGCGTATTCGGTTGCCGTCTATGTCGCGGTAGAAAACAGTTTTCAGGGTGTGGTATTTCTGTCCGGGCTGATTCCATTTAAACACCTTGCGCACAGTAAATTCCATGTAGTTGTTGGTGTATCGGTAGCTCTGTCCCGATGCGTCCTGAAGAGCCTGTATGTTGGTGCTGTTTTGCAGGCGCATGCTCCATCCTCTGCCGAAATCAGCTCCGGCCTCCTGGAGGATTGATGTTCTCGTGGTCTTGAGGTCGATGTTGTTCAGGTAGCTGAAACGTATCTCGTAATAGAACTGCTTGTTGGCGCTTGTGATTCTGAAATATGGCATAAAATACAGATACTTGCCAGCGGTTCCGGTGTAGAAGTTGTTGAGCGCCATGCTCATATTATAGAGTCCGCTGTAATACATTCCATACACGCCCCAGCGCTTGCCCTGGATTGTGGCCGAGAATTTCAGCACATTGTTTACTCCTGAGTATGGTGTATATAAATCTTTGTTGTATGCAAATGGCTTGGTCTGGCCTATCTGCATATTGATGTTGAGATTCTGCATTCCATACCATTTGGGAGAAAATCTGTAGCCGATTTCTGCTTTCAGCGATCCCAGCCTCAGCTCATCAGTAAGCTCATTGTTCACATAGTTGGATGTACCGTAGTCGCAGTTGGGACCCATGTAGAGTACCGAGTTGAGCGCCAATACATAATTGTAAAGCAGTCTTACATTATGGTATTTGTAATTGAGATCCTCGCTCAGATTGTTGTATATTGAGGCTGGCTTGTAGCTGAATCTCTGATAGTTGGCTTGCAGATAGCTTCTGTTAGTAAGACTATAAATGAAGTTTGTAGTCAGATCGTTTCTGCCATGATGGAATGAAGCACTGTATGGACTGCCACTTCTTGTATTGATGTACATATACAGTCTTTTTATGTGGTTGCTGTATGTGGCATCTATATAGTGGCCTGTTTTGCCGTCCAGCTCTTGCTCATTGTATTTGTTTAGCTGATAGCGCACATTGAAACCACCAGCCTTGCCCATCTGATAGCTTGCATCTATGCCGTACATATCCATGTAGCTATTCTGTGTGGTGTCGTTGATTACTTTGGTGTATGCGGCCGATAGTGAGCCTCGTTTCAGTCGTTGTCCAAAACTGCCAGAAAAGGCAGTTTGGTCAGAGTATACGTTGTTTAATACTGATATCTTGAAATATGTATTTGGGTTTATATATTGTTGATACTTAGCTCCATGTCCAAACATGCTCAGCTGATAGTCGTCGCGAAGGTTTCCTGCTTCCAATATGTTTTTGGGAGAGGTGTATTTTACGAAATACTCATCATATTTTTGGTCGGGAATACTTTTCAATGGTCCCGAATTGCTTCTGTAATAGTATGATATGTTTCTGTTGTTCTTGAATTTCAGCTTGCCCAATGCGAGCAGTCGGTATGATATTGCATCTGACAATACATCGAGAGTCGACAATTCCAATACTAATGGGTGGTCGGCGTCCTCTATGTAATTTTCATATACATTGTCGAGAAATCTTACAAATGAGTATTTCTTAATCAGAGAATCGCTTGTTGAGATTTCAGCAATCATTGTCTTGTTGAAGTACTTCAAATTCTCTATCATGTCATTGAATTTGAAAGTGGTTCTTATGGTGGTGTCCTTGCCGGCCTCCAGCGAGATTTCTGTATTGTATTGGTCCTGACCTGTTTCCACGAAAGTAATTCTCTCGTCACACGACAGTTTGAGTCCCATCAGGCGGTGGCTGTTGCCGTCGTTTTTGATGTTGAATGTCAACTGGCTTTTGCCGTATCTGTGGTCGAGGTAATATGATATTGATGAGAATTTTGCATCAAGCTTGGTTCTTATCGGCACTGTCAAGAAACAGTATTTGGTGGCGAACATTGTGCCGTTCATCGTAAGGAGCGATGCGTTGAGCGCATAGCCGATGCCTCCCTTGGCTTTCTTGCTCGGGGAAATGCGGATTGGGATGTTTACTTCTCTGCCCGGTGCTATGTCGAGATAATGGGTGCGTTCGCCGAAAAATTCCCAGTCAACAGGAAGTGTAAAATTTACTTGTATTTTAGCTAATTGGTTTGAGTTGTTTTTGATTTTGAAAACATTAAAAACAGTTTGATTCTCCTTTACCTCAAGTTGCTCCTTTACGAAGTACGAAACCACCTCGTCGTTGGTCTGTGCGTACGACGTATCAGCCGAGGTAATTATTACCACAGCTAATATGGTGATGTACTTGAGAAGATGAATCAAACTGTTCATTTATTTTGTCTTATGGAATTTCAGGGTTATTAGTTGGTTTGGTTTGGGAGCAACTGCAACAAAGCATTTACTACATAACGGTCTGATGGATACTTTGTGAGCTCATTTTCATCAGAGTCTTTTGCAAGACTCCATGCCAACTTGATGCCCTGATAATTTCCTGCATCCTTCTTTTCAAATATTAATGCTTGAGAGGTGGTAAGTTTGGTACGGGCATTAATGGTTGGTTCAAGGTCGGAGGTGCCAGTTGCTGTGTACTCAATTACTTCTACAGGAATACCGCCTTCTGAAGGTGTGCCAGCGGCGCCACCAACAGCAGGTTTGTAAGTGTGAGTGGTTGGCTTGAGGTCAGGAGCATCGGCCTGGAGCGAAACTGAAAATTTTGTAGAGCTTGCTACTGAGAATGTGGTTGTAGTAGCTGTTGTAGCATCCACACCATTTTTGTACTGGTCCATAGTATTTACCACGAACTCGATGTTTCCGCCTGATGTTACTGTGAGGCGGGCGATGCTGTTGAGTGTTACTCCGATTGGAATAACGGCCATGTCGCTTACGGCCTGGGCCTTGGTAGTAATACCCATTACTACGAGGGCGAGAATCAAGAATAGTTTTTTCATGATTTTTGCGTTTTTTATGTTAATAATTTATTTAATTTATTCTCTATTAACGCACGTATGTGCATCTATATGAGCGTTTTCTATATCCGGAAACCTATCAGCAGAATGTCGTCGGTCTGCTCGAGGTCGCCTTTCCATTTCAGAAACTCCAGTTTCATCAGGCTTTCCTGCTCGTGCATGGGCAGATGGCAGATGCTGCCGAGAAATTTCCTGAATTTTCCGAGCATGTATTTTTTGCCGAGCTCGCCGCCAAACTGGTCGCTGAATCCGTCCGAGAAGATGTAGTATGTGGCGTCGTCGTATACCGGGATGTCCACATTGGTGAATCTTCTCATTCCCGTCGGGTTGGGGTTTTCGGGGTCGTCGTTTACCAGACCGCCTATGCCGAAACTGTCGGGTTTTATCTTTTCGGATTCATGTCCGGGACGGGCTATCACCAGTGCGTTTTTGGCTCCGCAGTACTCCAGAATCTTGTATTCACGGTCTATCATGCAGAGGCTCATGTCCATGCCGTCGTGATTGTCGGTGGTGTCCTGTCGCAGGGTCTGCCTGATGTCCATGTGCATTCGGTCCATTATTTCGTTGGGGTGTTCCAGCTGGGTGTTGTTCATGATGTTTTCCAGGATGTTGTATCCGATCATGGAAATCATCGCGCCCGGCACACCGTGCCCCGTGCAGTCTATGGCGGCTATGTATGTCTTGTGCCCTTTCTTGTGGAACCAGTAGAAATCGCCGCTCACCACGTCTCTGGGCTTGAAGTATATGGCCAGCTGAGGAATCTCTTTTTTCAGGAGGTCTTTCCTGATGAGCATCGACATCTGTATGTGCTTGGCGTAGGCTATCGAGTCGCTTATGGCCTGTTGTTGTATGGAGATTTTCGCGTTGGTCTCCGAGAGCTCCATGGCCCACTGTTCTATCTGATGGCTCTGCTCCTCGAGTATCATGTTGTTTTCTTGGAGGAGGGTGTTCAGCTGACGCGTTTTCTTTGAGTTGCGCCATATCAGTATGGCCACCAATATCAGGAGCAGCAGCAATAGACCGCCGCCCATGAGGTATGTTATCAGCTGG
>JAZUEG010000543.1:0-2241 GCA_045640025.1 Bacteroidales bacterium | reverse complement strand
TCCACCTGATCCTTCATCAGCGACTGCAAGGGCGAAATCACAACAGTAAGAGCGTGCTCGGTCTCATTGGCCACCAGTGCAGGAAGTTGGAAAGTCAGCGACTTGCCTCCGCCAGTTGGAAAAATCGCCAAAACGGATTTGCCGTCTATTGCGGCTTGGGCGGCCATTTCCTGAAGAGGCTCACCATTGTATTTCCTGAAATCTGAGTATCCGAAATACCTCTTCAGTTGTATCTTTGGATTCAGATTCTCAAGGCAATATGGACAGTTTCCGCAGGAATTGTTCCTGAGCAACTTTATAATATTTCCAGTTTGGGGCAGACGGTTCAGCACCCAGCGAGGAGTCACTGACGTCTTATCGCTTGTGCTTATAATAGCCAGAGCATAAGCAAGTTCCACCGATTGCGATTGTAGAAACGGACTGATATCGACATTACTGCAAATCTTGTTTTCGAACTGTCTCCTGATACTCATTCCAAGATTGATGAACTCAGTCGCAAAAGCAACGTACTTGAAAAATCCCGAAAAATATTCACTGTTGCCAAGAAGTGCGTGCCATATATTTTTTGTAGCTGACCCTAATTTTCCGAAAGCCTCCACCTCATCGATAAACAGTTCCATTGCCTTCAGCGCGTCGTTGAGGGGATTGTTGAGTTGGTCGGTCAGGATTTTGTCATCTTTCAAAAGTCGGTGATAAGGCTTGTTTGGGAAAAGCAAAGGGGAAAGCCAAAGCGTGTCAATGTAGGTTACGTTTCTATTGAGACTCAGATATTTGCTGTCGTGGTCCACGATATTGTGCCCCACGAAAAAATCATAATCCTCCACAAAATCATAAAACTCCTTGGCGCTCGCCGTATGAATGTGATTATCAGCAAAGTCCACGGCTCCATAATCCAAAACCTTCCTGGTCTCGGGATTCACCTCCAGATCTATGAAAACTATGGACTTCTGATTCATTTCTATTAATTATTAGCGGGATAAAGGTAAGAAATATTTTTTGGATTATCGGCATAAAAATATTACATTTGCAATATCAAATTTCATCACTATGGGACAGTATATCAACAAGGGAAATTTTAGTTTCAAGAAATTGAAGAATTCCAGGTTCGTGGACAAGTCGGAATTGATTGGTTTCTTCAATACACAAATAGAAGAAGGAAACTCTTATATCTGCGTTTCCCGTCCGCGGCGTTTTGGCAAATCGCTGGCGGCCAAGATGATGTACGCCTATTACGACAAGAGTTGCGACTCTCGTCAATTGTTCGATAACCTGAAAATCGCACAACTCCCTTCATACGAGGACCATATCAACAAGTATATGACCATATACCTTGATATGACTAATTTCGCTGTCAGGGGCAATGCCTCAAATCTTACCAAAGTCCAGTTTATGGAAAAGACTTTGCGCGAGGATATCAAGAAACATTATGAGTGTACGGATTCTCCCGACGCCAATCTTATGGATTTGCTGTATGATATCAACGAGCGGACAGGTGAGCAGTTTATTTTCATTATCGACGAATGGGATTGCCTTGTAAGGGATGATTCTGATGAAGTGCGTCAGGAATATGTAAACTGGCTCCGCACAATGTTTAAGTGCGAACAGGCCGACCAGGTTTTCGCTATGGTCTATATGACTGGTATTCTCCCCATTATAAAAGTGGAGACACATTCTGCGCTCAATAATTTTATCGAATATAGTATAGTAAAACCAGGAGCCACAGCCCCATTTTACGGATTCACCAAGCAAGAAGTAGAGGAACTCTGCGTGAAACACAATATGGATCTTGAGCAAATGGAGCGCGCATACGACGGCTACATTATCGGAAGCGAGAAATCTATGTTCAATCCCAATTCGGTAATTCAGAGTATACAATTTAGAGATTATGCTAGTTATTGGGGCAAAACCGCTTCTTACACCGCGATAGAGCCATATATCAAGATAGACGCCGACAATGTTCAGTATCAGGTAATTAGAATGTTGAACGGAGAAAGGGTCTCTGTAGATATCAATAATTCTTATGATGACTATAGAAATCTCACAAATCACCACGACATACTTACAATGTTGATTCACCTTGGCTATTTATCTTATGATAGAGAAAACTGCTCTTGTTTTATTCCTAATTCTGAAGTTGCTGAAAAATTGAGGATTGCAATTGAATTAGGAGAATTGAAGAGTGCTTGAACCCGAAAAACTCCGTGGCCTTGCCCGTGACATAGTTCTCGTAGGAGTCAATTA